>JAAEQG010001629.1 GCA_024231775.1 bacterium | reverse complement strand
TGGAAGTGATCATGCGATCCGTGTGCACCCGCGACTCCCGGATCTCCCCCCGCACCCGATCGTTCTTCTCCCGGTGCTGCTCCCACAGCCGCGCGTTCTCCTCCTGCAACCCCTCCAGCCGCCCGATCGCCTGGCTGTCAGCCGCCACCAGCTCTCTGAGTTCGTCGTCGGTCATCGTGATCTCCCGTCGGGCAGGCCCAAAAGCAACCATACCACACCGGGGGGACGAGCTTGGCTCACCGGCGTCGCCGCGCTCCGCGAGTCAGCCGATGAAGCTACCGGCCACGATCTGTGGGGAGACCTTGCTCTCGGCCGCGCCCATGTAGGAGTGACAGAGCGTCTGTACCTCGCCGTCCTCGTCGCCGACGATCCACTGGTTCAGGTACTGGAACTCGTCGAGGATCTGGATGATGCGGACGTCGTTGAGCGCCGAGATCCGGTGACCGGTGCCGGCCAGGAGCGAGGACTTCGAGTATCGAGTGAACCCGACCTCGCACGGAAGACGAGCTTGATCGGTGGTCAGATGAGCGAGGTCATCCCCGTCTCGCCTGCCCTTTCAGGAGGGCAGGGGCGGTCGGGACATCCAGCACGCCCCGCCAGTCTCCGAGCAAGATACCTGCCGTACCGAGACCACCGGTACTGGGCCGCCCAGCTGCGCCCGGGAGTGCGCCGGCATGCTCGTCGGTCTGAGGCGGAGCCTCGCTAGTTTTCGTTCAAGAACTTCTCTCGGGTTGGTGCCGTGAGCCATTTGCTCTTGTCCGGTTCAAACCCGATGTCCAGACATTCCAGAGCAGCTCGTAAGATCCCCTCGGGGTAACGGCCATGTTCCGGGTTCTCAAAGGTGTCGCTGTCCGATGCCAGGACATAACGCATCAGCCAGGCAACCTCCTCATCGGGATTGTCCGGAGGCGGCTCCTTGGGAAACTCGATCAGATCCCAGCAGCCGGACTCTTCGTCAAAGTGGAGCGTTGCACCCGGGTTCGCACGTAAAATTGCGGGCAGATCCTTCTTCTTTGCGGTTGCCTGGTCTTTGTGTCGGCTGTCGGCAGCCGCCGCGGCGATGAGCTGGCGACTGAGGTTGGCCATGAACCCCTTCGTTTTCATCTGCTCAATCTCTTCCCCGCAGAGGGAACGCAGGACCATCGCGAAGATTTTGTCGCCCAGACCCCTGAAATGGAAATGCGACGAGCCGTAGGCCAGAATGCCTGCCATGACCAGGGAATGCAGGCATTGCTCGATCTTGAGCTCGGTCATGGTGAGATCGAGGTCCTCGCGGATCTGGGCACGGTCTCGTTCCGCGGGTTCATGACCGGCCAGGTAGAGGACGATCCTGCGTGCGTTGACGTCGTCGACGCGGGCACAGGCTTCAGCGAAATGCGTGCGCCAGACCAGGGCGATTTCGCCTTTGTCCGTGATCGTCTCGAGGGCGAGGGCGTCGCGCACTCCTTCCGCGGTGGTCAGGTCTTTCTCGGCGGGCTGGTTGGAAATCATCGCAGCGATGTAGAAGGGGTCGTTGTTGCAGACTTCGGCGATGTACCGGGCCGTCGCGTCGGTGACGGGAACCTGATAGGCGGTGGCGTAGGCGTGGACTGCTTCGAGGGCCTCTTCGTCCGTAAAGCCGCCGAGGTGTCGCTCCGTGTAACGGCCGACTGTCTTGCCCTGGATCGCCTCCAACCAGCCGATGTAGCTGCCGGTCACGATCTGCGGCGAGAACTTGCTTTCTGCCACGCCCATGTAGGAGCGAAAGAGCGACTCGCGGGTCCCGGAGTCGCTGTCGGAGACGATCCAGCGGTCCAGGCGCTGAAAGTCGTCAACGAGTTGAATGATCCGAACGTCGTTGAGCTGCGAGATCCGGTGGCCAAACTCGCGTGCGTGTCCCCAGGCCAGATCGGGCGTCCTCTACAGGGTGGTCTCCATGGCGCAGACGTCATCCGCAACGTGTGGGTCCTTGACGGCGAGCTCTTTGAGCTCGGAGAACGTCAGGACCTGCTCGACGAGCTCGGGCGTTCGGGTCGTGAACGCGAAGTACTGGGTCAGCATCCGATGGTAGAGCAACTGGGCGAAGGCGGTCTTGGCATGGGATTCCGCCGGGATGCGGAAGTAGAAGGGGATCAGCTGCGGGTCGTTGCGCGTGTAGAGGACGTTGAAGAAGCGCTGGAGCAACGCCGTCTTGCCCATCTTGCGCCGTGACAGGATCGTCATCGACCTCGAGATCCGTCGTTTAGTGCCGTCAGCCCATTTCAGGAGCTGTTCCATCTCCTCCTTGCGGCCAACGAAGAGGTCCGGATTGCCGATTCCCTCGCTCAGGACGCAGGTCAGGTTCGACATACGGCCGAGACTAACACAGCGGAAGGCCTCAGGCCGGCAGCCTGACCCTTGTGCCAGGCCGCCTGACGGCGGGCCGTATCGAGCTGGCTCTTGAAGTCGTCCTCGATCCTCTCGATGCTCGCCTGTTCGATCTCCTCGGCGTAGATGCGGCGGAAGACCATGGCGAAGATGCGGTCGCCCAGGCCGCGGTAGCGGAAGTTCGACGAGCCGTCGGCCACGATGTCGGCCTTGACCAGCTTGTGCAGACGCTCCTCCAGCTCTTCGTCGGTCATGTCGAGGTCGAGATCGCTCCGGATCTCGTCCCGGTTGCGCTCCTCGGGCTCGCGCGCGGCCAGGTAGAGGACGATCTTGCGCGCGTTCTTGTCGTTGACCCGGGCGAAGGCGTCCCACAGG
>JAAEQG010001628.1 GCA_024231775.1 bacterium | reverse complement strand
GCCGTAAAAGAGGTGAATCCGTAGGGGCGCGGTTTCCGCGCCCGCGCCAAAGGCATCGCGGATGATGCTCATAAACGGCGTGATGCCGCTGCCCCCGGCGAGAAAGACCAGTTCGTCGCCGTCGGTGAGCGGTTCGTGGTAAAAGCTGCCCTGTGGGCCGGGGGTTTCCAGTTCGTCGCCTACTTGCACCTCGTGGAGCAGGTAGGGGGCGACGAATCCGCCTGGTTTGTCGCGCACGGTCAGTTCCAACAGCGACCCCCCTTTATCCCCCCCAGGGGGGGGAGATGCGATGCTGTAAGGGCGGCTGGTGAGCACGCCGTCCACGTCCACGAAAACGTTGACGTATTGGCCGGGCCGGAAGGGCGGCAGCGGGCCGTCGGTGCGTTGGCAGCGAAAGGTCTTGGTGGTGGGCGTCTGTTGAATGATCTCGGTCACACGCAGCCGCATCCGGCGGGGATGGATGGCGGAGACGGTGCGTTGCACGACGTCCCGGTATCTGTCTCCCGTATAGTCGAACCCGCGCCCCGGTTGGCGGAGCGACTTGCGCCGCTGCGAGACGCGCAGGTGTTCGCGAACGTCCTGTAGCCAGTGAATGATCTCCATCGTTGCTTACACCTCCCCACGCGCTTTTTTGATCTTGCTCAATATCGCCCCTCCGGCCATCTGCCCGGACGACATGGCCGGTTCGAAACCGCCGCCCGGCTGCGTCCACGCGCCGACAAAGTAGAGGCCGTCCAATGGTCCCCGGTGGCCCATGCGCTGGACCATGTTGTCGCGGGGCGG
>JAAEQG010001627.1 GCA_024231775.1 bacterium | reverse complement strand
CGCCGCTTTCTGCGGACCCATCCCGTTCGGCTCAGCCACCAGGAGGTCACGCAGCGACGGGCCTTGCACGTACTCCATGATGATGAAGTACTCGCCCTCGGGGTTCTGCTTGACGTCGAAGATGGTCACCAGGTGCGGGCTCTTGAGGTTCATGCAGTGGGAGACCCCGCGCAGCTCGATAGCGGGGTTGTCGCGCAGGTACTTGAGGGCTACCTCGCGTCCGCCGTCGCTGACTGCGTAGTAGACCTCCCCGAAACCGCCACGACCCGCTCCACGCTGGATCGTGAATCCCTCCAGGGGTTTGTCACCATGTTTGAAAGTAAACGTTGCCACTGTTTTTCGCTCGACTACCCTTGCACTACGTCGTGGACTCCAGGCCGCGCGGACTGAAGTCCGCGGCTCCTTGACCCGCTCAGGCTCATGTTTGTCTCGCGCCGGTCGGACCAGCCGACCAGGCTTTGGCTACCATGCTCACGCCGTCGATCTCCACCGTCTTGCCCAGCTCGAGTCTGACGGCGTCGTCGGCGGTGTGTCCCCTGCCGCTCAGGCGCACCCACAACGATCCGTCGCGTTCGAAGAGCACTAACGGGTTGCGAGCCATCCGGCATTGAATGTGGAATCCCTGACCGTATCCGATCATCGCGGTCTTGGTGAACAGCACTACGCGACGCACGTCGTTGGGCAGCTTGGAGGTGTCACTGAGATCGAGGGCGGCGCTCGGGCTCTTGCGACTGGGCAGCCGAAAACCGAACTTGGCCTTGCGGCCCAGCACCACGCGGTCTCCGTCGCGGAGCAGTTGATGGCGCGTCGGTCGACCGCCGACCTCGACCTCGCGCGGGCTGAACAGGAAGTAGTCATCCCCCACCCGGGCGATGTCCGCGTGATGGTCGTCAAGATCGGCGAAGATGGCGATGTCCGCCGGATGGCTAGTGGCCGCCCGGCCGAGAGTGACGCGCTCCTTACGCAGCAGCAGATAGCTGCCGCCGTCATCGACCAGCAACAGCACGCGCTCCGGGAGGTTGCCTACTTGCGGCGCAGCTCCCCAAGCCACGGTCTCGTCCAAAGTCCCGTTGCGGACGGGGATTCCGAGCGGGGGCGCGGGCGCAGCGTCTGTCCGGGCGGTGTTCTCGAAGGCTCCCAGGGGGCCGGCGCGCAGGGCGGTGACCATTTCGTCGATAGCCCCGAGCTGTTTGGCAGCCTTGGGCGCCCAGCCCATTTCCGGGGCGAGGTGTTGGATGCGCAGCACGTTCTGCCGAGCGGTGTCATAATCTCCCCCGCGCAGAGCGTCGCCCGCTTGCCTGACTACGCGGAGCACTTCGTCCAGCTCGCGCCTGGCGGGCAGGCTTTGTCCCAGGTTGCCGAGGCAGGCCAGCTCGTCCGCAGCCCGCTGCACGCGCCCGTCTTTCATAGACTGCCGAACACTCTTGCAGAGTCGGGCACAGAGGTCGGCTTCTAGCTTGGCACACTTGGGGTCGTGCGGATCGAGGCTCTTGGCTTTGGATAACCGCTCGACGGCGGCGGTCCACTGCCCGTCGCGAACCAGTCGCTCAACCTGAACGAACAGGTCTGCCGCTTCGTTGTCGCGCATATCGATATCTCGCTTCATCTTCTCCGCGGTGGGATCCGCATTGCTGGCAGCCTCGAGGATTCGGCGCCCCGCCTGGAGCGAGCCGGCTTCCATCCGCCGGCGAGCCTGGGCCAGGCGATCGCGGCGCGAGTGCTCCTGGCGGGCAGCTTCATCGGCTACGGATTTTATCTGGGCACGCAGTTCTTTGATGCGGTCCTGGGGGGCGTTGCTTGCTTCCGCTAGATTCAGATCGTGGAGGGCTTCGGCGAAGCGGTCGGCTGCAAAGTGCCCGCGAGCCCGTTCGATGAGCTGATCGGCGAGGCGTCGGAGCAAGCCCGGCCCGCGACGATGCCCGCGGACTTCCGGCTGAATGGCGACGCGAAAGGCGTCGTCGAGTCGCCCCTGCTGGAGGGCGCTCTCCGCCGCTCGGACGCGAGTGTTGAGCAGACCACCGAACATGCAGACCTCCTTACACTCGTCAGCCGCAGGCATCAACCAAAGGCCACCGGGGGGCGGCGGCAGGGCGTCCACCGCGCCCAACCTGGGGGCGAAATCGACCGCCCTCCGCCACTACCATACACCCTTGGATTCGGCCTCCAATCCGGATTATTCGCGGGTGAAGCCTCCAATAGGGCTGCGTGACACCTCTGGCGGACTCCTCCTCAGGCCCATTATCGGCCTTGAGAGGCCCCTTGCGTCTTGCAGGTCCCCCCATACCGCCCGTGCGCCGAGCACTCGCTCGAACCGCTGGCTAGCTCCGCGGGGGTTCGAAGCTCACCTGATCCAGGGTGACCAGCTCTGCGGCGCGAACGCCGTCCTTGAAGTCGATCCGCACCCAGTACACGGTCCCGGTCCACTTGCCCGCGCTGACTTCGGATAGGTCGAACGTATAGTCGTGCATCTCGCCGTCGGCGGTAACGTCGAAGATCGTTTCCGAGCGGTCCGAGAGGGTCGGGTCCTCTTGCGTGGCGAAGCGCACGCCGAGCTTGGCGGTGTGCTCCGTCGCCAAGCGTATCTTCATAATCGGATGGGCGTCGGCGGACATGCTCATTCTCGGCAGCACGATGTACGGTCCCCAGGTGCTCTGCACGCGAAAGCGTGCCACACCGTCCTCGTATCTGGGCGGGAGGATCTCGCCGTGGTGGGCGATGCCGTTGCCGGCTGCGCTGAAGTCGAAGCTGATCGGCGTCGTGTTCGCCTGTGGCGCTTCGAGTCCCACAACCAGTACCTGCGCACGCCCGCCGTCCGGGTGCATCCGCACCAGCCAAGCGCCTGACGCTTCGTCGTACACATACTCGCCGGGAGCGGTCGGCAACGGGCTATCGCTCAGGAAACCTGCCGTTCCAGGCCCCACCCTACCACCACGATTGTCGACGTTGACAATCAGGGCGGCGATGGAGGAGGAAAGCCCGTGCAACCGCACGAGCGGGGTGCGCTCTGGAGGCATATAGGACCCCTCGGGCGCGTGCATGGTCAGTGCCACCACACGTCCATCAGCTTTGCACTCGAACCGTGTGCGGCGATAGATGCCATCGCGAGCGTAGGCCATGCTCTCGCCGTCGTCCTCGTATAGCCAACCCTCGGACTCGCCGAGCGGCCAGACGTCCAGGATGAGCGGTTCCTGCGGAGTCTCGGTCGTGCTTTGGACCGGGGTTTGGGTGGGGATAATGGCTCCGCCGCGGACAAACCTCGGTAGATTCTCCAGGTTGGCTGGGATGCGCACATCCTGCCCGCCACCGTGGATCAAGCCGGTGCGTACGTCATACCATACGCCCGGCGGGAGCGGGTGGAAGAAATCGCGCGCGCCCGGGCGAACGATGGGTACTACGTACATGTCCGCCCCCAGCATGAACACCTGGTCTTCGTACCAGCGGTGCATGTCGGGGAACTCCATCCACAGCGGGCGCATGATCGGCAGGCCGGTGCGGTGGGACTCCTCGAACAGAGTGTACAGGTGCGGCATCAATTCGTAACGCAGTTCGAGTGCGGTGCGGGCTATGTCCTCGACCTGTGGACCGAAGGCCCAGGGTTCCTGATCGGGACTGGGCCAGCCGCAGTGGGTGCGGCAGAAGGGAAACAAAGCTCCCACCTGAATCCATCGAGCGAACAGCTCCGGCGCAGGTCCCCCCACGAAACCGCCGATGTCCGGGCCGACGAAGGGCATGCCCGAGACGCCCAGGTTAAGCGTCATGGCGATGCTCATGCGCAAGTGGTCCCAGGTGGAGAGGTTGTCGCCGGTCCAACCGGCGGCGTAGCGCTGTCCGCCGGCGTAGGTGGCCCGGGTCAGCACGAAGGCGCGGCGCCGGGCGTCCGTGCGCTTGAGCCCCACCATCGTCGCCCGGGACATCTGCATACCGTACACGTTGTGAACCGCCCGGTGGGACTCCGGTTCGCCCGCGTTGTCGTGTCGTAAGTCCAGCGGAACCGTCCCATTCGGGCCGACGAAATTCGACGGTTCGTTCATGTCGTTCCAGATTCCGTCGAGCCCGGACGAGCGCAGGAACGGTGGATACAGCTGGGCCCACCACGTTCGCACCTCCGCACGGGTGAAATCGGGGAAGACCGACGGACCCGGCCAAACCTGCCCGACGTAGACTTCACCGTTTGGCTTGGTCAGCCAGACGCCCTGCTCCGTGCCGGAGTCGTACACGGAATAACCGGGGTCGTGCTTGATCCCCGGATCGATGATCGCCACCGTGTGAAAACCCAGCCCGTGCAGGTCGTCCATCAGCCCCTTGGGATCGGGAAACTTGTCGCGATCCCAGGTGAAGCAGCGAAACCCGTCCATGTAGTCAATGTCGAAGTAGAGGGCGTCGCAGGGGATGCGTTTATCCCGGAAGGTCTTGGCGATCTGGCGAACGCGCGCCGCGGGGTAGTAGCTGTAGCGACACTGATGGTAGCCTAGCGCCCACTTGGGGGGGAGTTCGATCCGGCCGGTTAGACCAGTGTAGCGTCGGACCACGTCTTTCGGGCTCGGCCCGGCGATCACGTAGTAGTTCAGCTCGCCGCCCTCCGCGCCGAAGCTGAGCAGCTCCCGCTCGAGCTGGCCGAAGTCGAACGTGCTGCGCCAGGGGTTGTCGAAAAAGACACCGTGGTAGCGACCGTCGCGGGCGACGATGAAGAACGGTATCGACTTATACAGCGGGTCCGTACTCCCACCGTAGCACGGGGTGTCGGAGTTCCACATGGTCCACGCCCGCCCGTTCTTGTTCAGGCTGCCGGTCTTCTCGCCCAGTCCGTAGACCCTGGCACCATCGGGCCACTGCTGCCAGGCGCGTACGGCGCCGCCTTGGCTAGCCGCGTCACCCTCTTGGGGCTGCCAGCCCATTCCCCGGGCGGGATCGTCGGCGACTAGAACCCGACCGTCGGCGTCGCGGATTTCCAGACGGCAGGGGTCGCGGTGTGCGACGATCTCCAGTCCGCCAGTGGAGGTACGCAGCGCGTCCGCGCTCTCCTGTACCTGGCGCAGCGTTCCTTTGGACGGCTGGCGAACCATTGCCCAGGAGAAGTCCCGGCTGAACCTGCCGTCCGGGGCGAGCCGGACCCGGACGACGTGTTCGTTCACCGCCTCGACCCGCACGGCGGATGGACCGCATTGAACGGTCAGAACGGATTCCTCGACACTCCACGAAGTAACCGGGCCTAGATGCTGCCAACCAGCCTCCGCGGAAGACGCCAGAACTAGCAGCACCCCAACCGACCATCCGCGACCGAACGAGCGTATTGACATGACCCAAACCTATCCTGAATGGAAAGATCACAGACCCACACACGGGGCGCTAGTGTAGTGTCTCGCGGGTTGCACGACTATGGGGTGTGTCCGCTGTCGTGGTTCAAGTTCCCGCTATTCTTCTAGCGGCCTGCGTCTCGCAGGCCGAAGACCGGCGGGGACGCTGACGCGGCTACCGATTGGCGTAGCGCGCCCCGGCGGTGATTCCGATTACACGCCGAATGTAGCCGAACAACAGCAGCATGTTCATCAGGAGCACGAGGCACACTGCGCCAACTTCCACCCAGGTTCTCTGCTGAAGGGGCAGTTCGCGAATCAGTCTCTCCCCCCCCACCGCCACGGCGATCATGGCGAACACCAGCGCGGTCCAGATCGCCAGGTAGACACCGAGATACAGGGACGCCTGCATGGTTACGGGCATCAGATTGCGGCGGTCCGCCACGTGGTATCCTATCCCCACAGATATCGCCGCCAGAAACGTGACCGCTAAAGCCAGGACAGCGGACGTGATGCCCAAGAAGAGACCCACGTACCACACAGCATCAGGATTGCGCGGAGGCCAGCTCCAGTCGTTCTCGACGAATAAGACCGCCATTACGCCTATCCAGGCCACCACAAAAACCATGATCAGATTGATGGCCAATAGAGTGCGATGGGCTGAGGTCGGCGTGTATGCGCGGAGCGTGCGTCCGAACTCCCGACGGTGCAGCAGGGCGTCGAGCGTGCAGCGCCACCAGGCCCGCCAACGACCGATCTCGGCGCGGTGCTGCCAGGGCGGACCGGGTCGGGCGTCAGGCCCGAGTGAGGCGGACACCGGTTCGCCGCACTCCGGGCAGCGGCTGGCTAATGCGGTACCGGTGAGGTTGTACCCGCAGAACTCGCACAGCGGTGGGCGATCGGGAGGCTTCTCCCGGCGAGGCGCCCCCACGCTCCGCAGCCAGGCCCACAAGGACCAGGCACAGGCCAGGAGGACAAGCCCGGTGCCCAGCAAGTCCGCATACTTCACCAGCCACGGGCGCTGACTATACCTCATCTGCCAAGCGTCGTGGTGGGCCTCAAGAGCCACGTTGAACTCCGCGAGTGCCTGCTCGTACTCCTTCCGGGCGGGTGAGTCCTTGGGTTGGTTCTGCGAATTCAGCGGCGGCACCGGCGGCGGGTTCCATTCCAGGCGGGATGCTTGCCGCCATTCGCTCTCTATACCCCAAAGTGGCATCAGCGCCAGCCCGCACAGCAGGATCAACAGCGGGGCGTGGGCGGTGTACAGCCATGTCCGGCGCAGCGCGTGGCAGAGGCTGCTGAGGATCGACTCGTCGCGTGCTCCCCACGGAGCGAAGAGCATTGCTGCCACAACCACCGCCAGCTCGACGCCCAGCACGGAACTTCCGATGATCAGGGTGGTGAGCAGAGGTGCATGGCGAAACTCATCGGCGACCTCGGCCAAGACCTGCTCGATCAGGGAGACGATGAACCAGAACTCGACTTCCTTGCTGGAAAACGCCGGCCATATCATGCACGCCACAATCAGTAACGACGCCACGACGGCGCTGACGAAGTGGACCGCCCAGGCCCGGACGTAGCCGACGTGGGCGGTGCGGAGCATCGTGGTCACCGGACACAGACCCACGGTCAGAAAGGCCATCCACCCCGACCAGCAAGGACTATCCTCAGGTACGGGCGGTACAGGCAGGTCGTCTGTCGGGGGTGGTGTAGGGGCAGTGTCCAAGGGTAGTGTTCCTGAGGGTAGAGTGTGATCGACGCAGACGCACAGTCTGCATCCCACCGTCGTCGATTGCTCCGGGTGCCAGTCTCGCGAGAGCTGTGCGGCGTGTCAATGTGCAAACGTATGCGGTGGGTGGTGTTGGTGTGGACGTGTCATACGAATCGTCGTTACTGACTGTCGATTGGGTTATCGAGAATGGAAGATGAGATGCGCACTCCCCTCCCTTCCAGGGAGGGTTGGGGGAGGGGCAAGAGGCCCAAGACTGCCCCCTCACCCAACCTCTCCCCACTGGGGAGAGGGGTTTTGGGATAGCCTCTACCCTCTCCCCCAGGGGAGAGGGGCTTGGGCCGCAACATGAGCGCGGGGAGCGGCAGTGATCAACCAGTACTCATATCAGGCACTGTTGGGTGACGACGCTGCTCCGGCGACACTGGCATAGGCTTCACGGCGGGCGCGGCGGGCGCGGGCTCGGCGAATGTTGCGGTGGATCTTGCGCACGCGACGGCGCTGGCGATACTCGGTAACACCCCAGCGGGTGGCGAAGTAGGTCAGCACCCCCGCGATCGCTCCGACCACCAGGCAGCCGACCCACAGCTCCACCCCGAAGTCGAGCATGATGCCCATGAGCCCGCTCCAGAACTCCGCCTCGAGCAGACGGGACCACACCCCCTGCTCGGTGTGCCGGGTAAGTTCAGCCAGTCGGGCGGCGAAGGTGGGGCCGCTCGAAGACGTGGATCCCACGGTCAGCACCCGGCCTAGTTCCCAGCACGCGCCGTAAACGGGGAGAATGGTCACCGGGTTGGTGATCCAGACGATGGGGATGCACACTGCTTTGTTGGCCCGTACCAGGGTGGCCAGGGCGATGGCAATGAAGGTTTGAAACCCGACGGTGGGACTGAAGGCGACGAGCATCGCCAACCCGGACCCGAGGGCGATACGATGGGGCGAGTCGTCCGCGTGCAGAACTCTTCGGTAAACGAGGAAGCGGAGTCTCTTTAAGAGGTCGCGCACGGTGCTGCCATCCCTATACCGATCATGGCGGTTCGCCTCGCGTGAGCGGCGGGAGCGCCCGGCCAAAGGCGGGTAGAATAGCGGGTTCCATGCCCGCCACAAGAGGACCGAAGCCCACTTTACTTATCGGTCGTTGGAGCGCCGCTCTGGAGAACGGCCCCGATGGCCTCTGTGACCTGGGGGACGCTCAGCTCGCGCATGCAGTTGTGGTCGAACCGACACTGCGACGTCTTCCGCAGGTGACAGGGGACACAGGGAAGGTCGGCTTGCAGGATGGTGGCTTGGGCACCGTAGGGCCCGGTGCGCGCGGGATTCGTAGGCCCCAGCAGGCAGACCATGGGGCGATGCTGGGCGGCGGCGAGGTGCATCGGGGCGGAATCGTGACACAACACCACGGTCGAACGATCCAGCAGCGCCGCCAGCTCGCGCAGTCCGGTCTGGCCGGCCAGGTTTGCGACCGGCGCGCGGCAGCGTTCGGCGATCGAGGTACACAGCGGTTGCTCGTCGGGAGCGCCCATCAGCACGGTGGGTAGACCCTGCTCATCCGCCAGGCGATCGATCACCTCCGTAAACCGCTCCGCCAGCCAGCGCTTGGTCTCCCAGCGGCCCCCGGGGAGCACCGCGGCGAAGCGATCCGTGGAAGACAAACCAACCGCCTCCAGCAGGGCGGTTGCCCGGGTCCGCTCTTCCGGGCGGAGGGCCAGGTCGAAAGTCATCGGCGTGTCCGCAAAACCCAGAAGCTGCGCGACCCGGTAGTTCTGGTCCGCCGCATGCACCGATGCGGAGGACCAGCGCACGGGATGCGTGTAGAAGATCCAGGCCAACTCCCGGGCTTCGGCGAAACCGAGACGCACCGTGGCCCCGGATGCAAAGGTCAAGAAACCGGACCGGAACAAGCCCTGCAGATCAATCGCCAAGTCGTA
The DNA here is from genome assembly GCA_024231775.1 of bacterium. Lineage (GTDB taxonomy): Bacteria > Planctomycetota > Phycisphaerae > UBA1845 > UBA1845 > JAAEQG01. The sequence goes on along the minus strand of JAAEQG010001627.1, from coordinate 8,514 downwards.
CCGGCGGGCGCGGAGCCCGCGGATGAACGAGACGAACTCGAGAGTCGCCCCCGGATGTCGACCAAGGCGGCCGAAGCGGGCACGATCGAAGGCCACCAGCTCATTCAAGTCCGGGTGGCCGTCGAGCAGATCAGCACACGAACGGTTGATCAGCCAGTCGATACGGGCCTGGGGATAACGCTGCCGCAAACCATGTAACACCGGCAGGGCGTGGACGATGTCACCCAGCGAACTGGGCTTGACCAGCAGAATGCGGCCGAACGTGCGGCGAGCGAGAGCAGAGGTGGAGTCCGAAGCAGGTACAGACACTAAACTTACCCGGCGTCTTGGGTCGGATCACTGATAGTCACCCAGCGGCGCCGATCGAGCAGCACTTCGCACGGGCGGAAGCGGGATTTATACGCCATCGCCGGGCAGGCGGCAATGTGGAAGCCCAAGTAGTACAAGGGCACCCCCTCACGACGACAGTACTCCAACTCCCAGAGAATCGAAAAAGTGCCCAGGCTGCGCCGAGCATGGGCGGGATCGAAACACATGTAGACGGAACTGAGCGAACCGGCCCCCCGATCGACGATGCTCAGCCCGATCAGCCGCCGTCCCAGCCGGTAACGGACTTCCTGGGTGTGGGTCGGAGAAGCGTACAGGAAGTTGTCAAACTCCTCCGGCGAACCGGTCATGGTTCCATCGTGGCGGCTCTCGAGGTAGCGGCGGAACAGATCACGTTTCTCGGTGGTCGGCTCGAGCTTACCGACTTCGGCGCTCACGTCGTGGTTACGCCTCCACACCCGGCGCATGGAGCGCGAACGCTTGAACTCGCCCACCAGCACCCGAGCCTGCCTGCACTCGTCGCATCCCGAGCAGCGCGGGCGATACACGACGGAACCCGTACGCCGGAATCCGCGGTTCATGAGAGCTTCGTAGGCTGCGGGGTGAAGCTCGTCGGGGACGAACCACTCAGCCTGATCCTCCCGTTGGGGAAGGTAGGGACAAGGGCTGGGCGGAGAAACGGGCAGGGACACTTCAGCCAGCACCTGGTCCACGACCTGTTGGATCCCCAGCGTGTTCGGATCGCTCATCGCACGCCCACCTTACGCCATCAGCCCCCTGCGCCCGGCGGCAGGAGCAGACCGGGCTGCACAACCTCCGCCAGAAAGACCGCCAACGGGGGCAGGAACAGACCGGGCAGAAGGTTGGCTACCGGAATCCGCTTGAGATCCAGGAGAAGCAACGCCGTGGCGATCAACATGACACCTCCGGTCACGTTCATCAATTGTACAGACAGGTCCGGCAGGACCCCCGCAAACCCGTAGGCCAAACAGGACAGCCCGCCCTGAAAGCATAGAACGGTGAGGATGCTGAAAGCAACCCCCCACCCCAGCGCCGTAGCCAATGCCAAAGAGCAAAACCCATCGAGTGCCGCCTTGATATAGAGATAGCTGGGGTCACCCGCCATTCCATTACGCAGGCAACCCAGCAGGGTGAGCGGTCCGACGCAGAAGATCACGCTGGCGGTCAGGAAACCCTCGACAAACCTGTGGGCGTCGCCGGTGCCCCCAAAGTGTCGATGGATCACCCCGCCCAGACCCTCAATCCGTTCATGGAGGCGCAAGGCGGTGCCGATCAGCGCCCCCACCACCAGCGAGACCACCACCAGCATACCGATCAACGCTCCGTAGGTGTTCGGGGAGAGCGAGCGAGGCCCGTAGCGCTCGACCACGGCGGACTGGATGTTCACCGCGGCGTCAACGCCCAGCGTAACCGTCACCAACCCCAGCACCGTAAGAATGATCTGGTGATATCGATCGGGAATGCGGGCGGAGAAGAGGACGCCCAGCCCCGTACCCAGAGCTACGGTTCCGGCGTTGACGATCGTTCCGTTGAGTATAGACCACACGGTCGCAGACCCCTGATCTTAACAGAGCATCGAGATAATCCGATATCGGGTCAACTCAGCGCGTCAGGTATACGTCATAACGAGCCAGTTTTCCGGTGAGGGAGATCGACACGCCTGCCGCAAGCGGTCGGCTGCGCGGGGGGCGCTTGACGACGACGCGCCGGCGGGCCACTCGCCGGGCAACCGCCAGCAGATCGGCTGCGTCTGCGTCATTTCCCACCAACCGACGGAGGATGCGCATCTCCTTCTTGGGCAGCGCCGACTTCCGTCGCCCGGCGTACATGGGGTCCAGGTATACGACGTCCGGGCGGTCCTCGCCGAGTTGCTCCAGCACCTCGCCAGCTTCGCCGACGAGCAGGCCTAGGCGGGGGGCGGGCAGACCGGACCGCTCGGCGTTCACCGCGACCTGTTCGAGGGCGGCGCGTAACATCAACCCCAGAACGGGCGACCGTTCGATGGCTACGACCGAACATCCCAGAGACGCCAGCATCAGCGCGTCGCGTCCCAGGCCCGCAGTTGCGTCAACGACCGTGGGAGTGCCCCGCCGCAGCCCGACCGCGCGAGCGAGCGGTTGGGCTCGCGAGGCGGAAACCGTGCGGCGCGACGCAGCTCCCGTATGACCGAAGTCGATGGTGAGTGGTCCCACGGCCCGGCGGCCAGCCTCAGTCTCCCTTCCGCTGCATCCCCGCAGGACGTGGGAAGAGCGCCCGGGATGAACGGATGGACTGCGAACCTCCCCGAGTCCCTCCCGGTCGGGGATGAGGGGGAAGGGATCGGTGCCGGGTTCCCACAGCTCCAGGCTCTCCGCCCCGACGAGGAGCAACAGGTCGAACCACGCTTCGGCGGAATCCACCATGGGCAACCCCAGTTCCGCGGAGATCGAGCCCGCTCGGGCGACGCAGGATGACTCGGAGGTCATCGCCAACACCCCGATTCGAGGCGGAGTCCAGCGTCTCCGCCCATTAGCTGGACTGTCATCGGATCGAACACCAGCCACTAGCATGCGCATCCTGCATGACATCGCGACAGAGCACTCCGCTTATCGTAGTCCTTGGTTCCGCGGTGAACAACTTGCGCGAGTCTGGGCGGAGATCCGCCGGATTGGGCGGGTCTTTGAGCGTTCCGTCGCCGAGCGATTGTCTCCGCGCGTGGATGGTCCGTTTCGCCCTGAAGGGGCGCACTATGACAGCCCAGGGCAACGCCCTGGGGCGGGGTTGCCCGAGGCAACACAAGCCCTGAAAGGGCGAAATGAAACTATGCCGCCCTTTCAGGGCTAGTGTATGTCTAGGTCGCAAAGACCCAGGGCGTTGCCCTGGGCTGGTCTATGACGCCCCGTTGGGGCTTCTCGATGCGTTGGCAGCATGGACGCGCGGTGGTCCGCATTGGCCCGTCTAAACGGTCATGGACCCGCGATCCGCCGGATTATCTGGGGGTTGCCAAACGGCGGCACTTCGGCTTCCATGCGGAGAGCAAAGCTACCCGACCCGGTCCATTGAGAGGAATCCGCATGTCGTCCCTTCCACACGAAGTACGTCATCGCCTTGGCTCACGTCTTCTGCCGCTCGTGCTGTTCGCCGTGGTCATGCCGGCGGTGGGCGGTTGTGCGACACCTTTGGCGATGCGCGCGGTTCACTACGACCTGCGCGTGCGTTTGGATCCATCGGCGAACCACCTCTCCGGCGACGCTGCGGTACGTCTGGAACGGATCGACGAGGGTTCGCGGTTGGGGGCGGCTGTCGTCGAGCTCGAGTTGCACCCGGCGCTGACCGTGGTGGCGGTGGACTGTGACACTGCCCGGGTCACCCGGCGAGGTACGCGCCAGGTGGAAGACGACGAGGGAGATAGCCCGCCGTTCAACATACACACCCTCGTGCTCCACCGGGCTCCGCATGAGTGTACGATGACGGTGCATTATGAAGGCAAGCTCTTTCAGGACCCGTCCGCCGGCGAGCAGCGCGGCAAGATCCACAACTTCACCATGTCGGCCCACGTGGGTACCAACGGCGTCTACCTGAGCGACTCGGGTCGGTGGTACCCCGCCCCCGTACTTCCCGAAGACGGACCGCCCGAGCACTATCTGGCGGACTTCGCCCTGGCGGTGGAGAGCGTTCCGGGGATGGAACTCGCCGCCGGGTTGGAGCGCGTCTTGGATGGTCCTGCTGATGGGGTCTTGCGGTGGATCTCCCGGCGTCCGTTGTCCGGGCTGGTGCTGACCGGGGGAGAGCGCACGCGGTATAGCGCGGATCACCGGGGGATACGCCTCAATGCCTTGGTTAGTTCGGGCAAAGAGGACGTCGGTGAGGATGTCATCGCCTGCGCTCGCCAGTGCGTCGATCGATACGTTCCGCTCGTGGGTCCGTATCCGTATGCGGAGTTCTCCGTGCTGGAGAGTTTCTTCAGCTCCGGGTTTGCGTTTCCGGGTTTCACCCAGCTTGCCCCGGTGATTCTGACTTCGAAGAAGCCATACTGGCGACATGGTTATCTGGATCATGAGTTCCTGCACAACTGGTTCGGCAACGGCGTCTACGTTGATCCGCACGACGGGAACTGGTGCGAAGCCCTGACCAGCTACTGCGCCAACCTGTTCGGGTTTGAACTCGATAACGATCCGGAGGGGGCCCGGCGCCTGCGCCGCAACAAGTGTCACTTCCTCAGCGGTTTGAAACCCGAGAAGGATAAGCCCTTGGGGACCTTTGGGCTGGATGACGCCGTCAGTCGCTCCATAGGGTATGACAAAGGCTGCATGGTCTTCCACATGCTGGCGTATACCATCGGCCAGGATGCGTTCTGGGCCGGGATCCAGCAGCTCACCACCGAGTTCATGGGGCGCTACGCGAACTGGGACGATCTGCGAACCTGTTTCGCCGCTCATACCGACTATGATCTAAAGCCCTTCTTCGAGCAGTGGGTGCGCGGTTCCGGAGCCCCGGGCCTGGAGCTGCTCTCGGCGGAGTACGACCCCGCCGCCAAAGCCCTCACCCTGGCTATCACCCAAGGGGAGACCACCTTCACCCTGGACGTGCCCATTCGCATCTACGCCAGCGAGACCGAGTTCCGCGATGTCGTCGTGACGGTTAGCGCCGCCGAGGAGATCGTCCGCTTGCCGGTATCCGATCCGCCGGTATGTGTAGAGCTGGACCCGGATTACCACATGTTCCGCAAGGTGCCCATCGAACAGACCCTGCCCACCAGCCGCCTCACCCGGTACGGCAAGAAGGTGCTGATCATCAACCCCGACGGCGAGGTGTGGGAGAACTATGGCCTGGTCGCCTCGGACTTTGAAGAGGGCAACGGCGAGGGTAATGCCACGACCATCAGCGCCGCCAAGTTGACCGCCGACGCGCTCGCGGACACCGGGATTCTGATTCTAGGCTCAGCCGTACACCATCCGGAAATCCAGGAACTGCTAGCCCGGTCCAATTGCCCGATTACGTGGCTGGAGCGAGGGTTCCGCGTGGATGACAAGCTGTACGATCAGCACGGCCAAGCTGTGTTCGTTACTATGCGCCACCCCGACTGCCCCAAGCGCGGAATCACCGTCTACTGTGGTAACGACGAGCGCTCCCTGGCGAACGCGGGCATCCTGGGCTACTATTCCAACAGCCTGCTGGTCTTTGGAACCTCGGCCAAGCCAGTCGAGGGTATGGGCATGAGCGGCGCAACTACGGTTCTGCACCGCGACGACCTGGAGATGCGCATTCGCGTGCCCGTTGTGCGTCGGTAGATCCAGGGCCCCGGAGGCGGCAAATGGGAGATGTTCGCTTACTTGTATAGCCCCGATTCGGCTGGCGCTGGGAGGCGACTATGGCGACTGGATGTAATCGCGGAAGCAGCTGCAGTTCTGCGCTGCGGGCAACCTGTTGGTGCGCCCTGGGACTGCTGACACTGTCCGGTTCGGGATGCAGTCTTCTTAACACGTTCTTTAACATAGGCGGCTTTCCGATAGCGGCTTTTCCGGCTCCGGAACTGGGCTGCAACAAACGGGTGGAGATCACGAACCCCGAAGGGCGTCTGGTAGACAAGGACGGCAACCTCCTACTGCTCCGAAAGCACTTTGGGTTCCCGGGGAAGCATAATCGAATCGATGCGGAGTTCCTTCCGATTCGGGGTGGTGTGTCGACCATCGAGGATCGGCAAGTACTGGCCTCAGTCTGGATAGGGACCCTTTGGCCCTTCCCAACCATGCAGATCCTGCCGCGCGTCAACGTGTGCCTGATTCCCTTCGTCGATGGGCATCATGGATTCATCGAGCTCCGCGGCAAACACCGCAGAGCGCTGTCGCGGTACTACATGTACGGTCCCAGCAAGTCCCCCAAGCGTCTGCGAAACACCACCGCTCTGCCGGTGACCGATTCCATCACCGACCCGGTATCGGCGCTCTGCTACTGGCAGGTTGCCCAAGACACAATCGATCGCGCCGTCCAGAGCGGCGACATCAAGACAGGAGAGGCAGCTACCACCGAAGCTATCGAGCGCGTCGCCGATGAGCTTGATCGCTGGCGGCGCGAAAGTGAGAAGCGCGGGCCTCCTCCTCTCGACACGGAGCCGGAGATCGATGGTGTCCCCGAAGCCTGACGCCGAACTGGAGGCGGTGGGCAAGTTGGTGAATCGGCGTACGCCGTTCGGCACCGAGGCTTGGCAAACCCGCTCCGGTACACGCCTCAGCCTTCGATCAACCCTCCGCCCGAGAGGAAGATCTCGGAAAACACAGAAACGGTAGCCTGCCCCCTTTGGTCCGCCGCTGCCAAGGAGAAGGGGAGGCCGGGACGGGCGCGGAGGGATATCGCTTTCGCCAGATTGCCAGCCTCTCGGGCGGAGCACCGAAAAAATGGCCTGACTTCTGATTCTTGTTCGCTTGATTCTGTGGTTCTTCGAGAGCGGTGCTTGCAGTTCGGATTGGCCGAGAGTATCCTACCCTCGGTTCTGGACGTTAACGATCCAGAGACCACACCTGGAAGCGTCGGGTGGTCCGATGAGGCGCGGTGGGCGCGGCGCGGCTGGGAAACACAACGCCCCGGACCTGGGTGGTTCGTTACCTAGTAATTGGAAAGGTGATCCTGATGAAGACTTGGTGTACGGCAGCCATCATCCTTCTTGCGCTCGGAGCGAGCGCGCCAGCCGATCCGTCGGGCCTGACGGGGGCGTTCAACGCGGCGGCTTACACCTCCTTCAGCTTGCAGCAAGCGGAGACAAGCACCACCGAAACGACGGAACTGAAAACATTCTCCCTGGACGGACCGTCGTATCTGCTCAGTTCCGAACCCCTGTTTGGAGATACCGAGATCCTGTGGCCCGGTTTCCTGACCGGCATGCGTTCGAAGCACTCGTTCCACAAGAAGTTTGCCCAGCCGTTGGGGAACCCGCTCTACTTCGAGAGCCCGTTCATCGAGACGAACGTGCGTTTGTTGTACCTGTGGCATGATTTCTCCACCGCTTCGCAGTTGGCCGGCGGGGAGGCCAATATCGTGGCGGCTCAGGCGCGGATAGCCCTCACCGATCGCCTGGCGTTTATTGCCACGAAGAACAACTACAGTTGGCTCAAGACCGGCATCACTCCCGAAGCGGATGGCTGGAACGACCTGGCCGCCGGTTTGAAGTATGCCTTCCTGGTCGACGAGGCGAATGAGCTTGTGCTGACCGGCGGTTTGCGCTGGGAGTGGCACAACGGCAGCCGCGACGTTCTCATGGGCGGCGACTCCGGTGATAACGAGTTGAGCCCCTTCATCAGTTTCGCCAAGGGGTGGGATCGCTTCCACCTCATCGGCGATCTGGCCTATCGCATCCCCATGGACCGTCATGATGGCAACCACATCCTGCACTGGGACGTGCACTTTGACTACGAAATCGCCCCCGACGCTCTGCCCGGCTTCTTCCCACTCCTGGAGATCCACGGGTTGCACTACCTCAGTGATGCGGACCAGTTGCCGCTGGGGGTCGGAGGACTGGACTACAGCAACTTCGGTTCATCCGATGTGGCGGGCACCAGTGTTCTGTGGGGTGATCTCGGGTTCCGCTGGAAGTTGACGCCCAACCTGTCCTTCGGTGCGGCCTACGGCTTTCCGATCACGAACCCCGCGGACGATGCCTTCAATCAGCGCGTGACGGTCGACTTCATCATCAGCTTCTAGCCCTGGAGACCAGAGATGAAAAAGGGAATACTGACGAGTCTACGACTCCTTCCGTTTGTCATGTTGTCGATCCTGCCCGGAACCTGTTCCCAGGGTCTGCTCAAGGAACTGACTCCGTTCGTGATCGACGGCAGCAACGACTTCATGCGCGACTTCATCTTCAGCGCCGCGCCATTCGTGTTGCCGTAAGCGCCGTCGGGATGGGATAGGCGCGGCGACACACGCGAATCGACGACTAGTGCAGAGTGTCGCCGCAGCGGGACTCATGCCCATGTGCAAGTGGGGCACGTGTCGAAAAGAAAGAGGGGGGGGATAGATGACCCCCGCATTGCGGTTACTTGAGGTCGCCGACCAGGGACATCCGGAATGGAGAGAGTCGCGCCTCGAACAGACCAGCTCTGACCGCAGGGTCGTTCGTCATGATCGCCTTGGCTTGGTCCGGATCGGCTGCCTTGAACAAAACGATGCCGGTATACGGTGGGGATGTGCTCG
>JAAEQG010001626.1 GCA_024231775.1 bacterium | reverse complement strand
CGCCGCTTTCTGCGGACCCATCCCGTTCGGCTCAGCCACCAGGAGGTCACGCAGCGACGGGCCTTGCACGTACTCCATGATGATGAAGTACTCGCCCTCGGGGTTCTGCTTGACGTCGAAGATGGTCACCAGGTGCGGGCTTTTGAGGTTCATGCAGTGGGAGACCCCGCGCAGCTCGATGGCGGGGTTGTCGCGGAGGTACTTGAGGGCCACCTCGCGCCCGCCGTCGCTGACCGCGTAGTAGACCTCCCCGAAACCGCCACGACCCACTCCACGCTGGATCGTGAATCCCGCCAGGGGTTTGTCACCGTGTTTGAAAGTAAATGCCATCCTCACTTCGTCCTACTATCAGGCCCATCCCGGTGCTAGACTTCCGGAGTCTCATGGGCGCCAAATGCCGCGGGGTCCGGATCCAGTGCATAAACTACCAGCGTGCTGGCAATGTGGTCGTGCAACCCGCGCTTGCGACTGTCGAATGGGACCATGAGGTACCCGATGAGCAGCGTCAGGAAGCTCAGGATCTCCGCCAGCGCCCGACCGAACGCCTGCCCCATCGAACACGGATGCCCGTCGGCGCTGATGATCTTGATCCCGCAGGCGCGTTTTCCGATGGTCTGCCCGTTCCACGCTCCCACAAGGAAGCCGTGGTACAGGATCATCAGCACGCCGGTCGCGGGATCCCCTCCAAACAAGCGCCCGACCAGCCCAACGATGATGATGTCGATGAATGCGGCGGCGAACCGGATCCAGAAGCCACCGTACCGCAGACGACCACTGGCAGCCTCGGGAGACAGTCGCGGGTTCTGTCCAGCCGGCGTGCCGTACGGTACGCCGGCGGCGGCGGCCTTCAGTGCGTCTCCGGCGGCGTCCGCAAAGTCACGGAATGCCCCCTGAACACCCACCGCACCACCGCGCATCGGCGCCTGTCCGGGGATGGGCGGTGGCGGGGGCGGATTCGGTGAACGACGCGGAGTCTCTGCGGGGCCAACAGCCCGCTGCGCCGCTACGGAAAGGCTGGTTGGGCGGAACCCCACAAGACTGTCCTGCACGGAGTCGACCGCCAGCAGATCCTCAGCCATCTCGTCAACGGTCTGATAGCGATCCTTGGGATCTTTGGCGAGAGCTTTGCGGATCACCTCGCCGAACGGCGCGGGAAGCTGGTCCACCTCCGGTTGAGCGGTCAGGTGCTTCATCAGCACCTCGCCCATGCTCGAACCCTCGTAGGGGACCTTGCCCAGCAGCATCTCGTACAACATCACCCCCAGGGCGTAGATGTCGATCCCCCGGTGGTAGTTGCCGCTGCCCACCTCGGGG
>JAAEQG010001625.1 GCA_024231775.1 bacterium | reverse complement strand
TGAGGAGCAGATCGACGCCCTGGACCAGCCCGGCCCGGATCCTGGCGGTCAAGTCCTGCACGCGGTCGCTGGCGATGCCCAGCATGACGGGGATTCCCCCGCAGCGGATCACCTGGGCGGCGTTCGAATAGCTGTTGGCGTTGCGGATCTTGCCCGGACCGAGGGGGGTGTCGATCTCTACCACCTCGTCGCCGGTCGCCAGAATCGCCACGCGGGGGCGGCGGATGACAGAGATGTTCTTTTGGCCCAGCGTCGCCAGCATGCCAATCTCTTGCGGGCGGACGACGCTTCCCTGGGGCAGCACCAACTCACCCTGGCGCACGTCCTCCCCGGCTGGACGGATGTATTGGCCGGGCGGGGCCGGAACAAAGATCTCGACCCAATCGCAGTCCGCTTTTGTGTCTTCGACTTTGACGACCGCGTCGGCCCCTGGCGGGATGGGCGCACCCGTCATGATGCGGATGGCCGCGCCAGGCGACACCTGCGTCTCGCTGACGTATCCCGCCGCCAACTCGCCGACGACGCGCAGGCGGGCGGGGATCTCGGGGCTGGCCCCGGCGGTGTCGTTCGCCAGACCCGCGTAGCCGTCCATCGAAGAGTTTGAATGGGGTGGGATGTCCACGTCGGCGTGGATGTCCTCGGCCAGGACGCGGCCCAGCGCCTCGACGATGTCCACTCGTTCCGATTCCAGGGGGTAGAACACCTTCAGTATTTGCTCTAGGGCTTGTTCGACGCTCAACATTGATTCAGTCATACCTTT
>JAAEQG010001624.1 GCA_024231775.1 bacterium | reverse complement strand
TTCTCTCGCCCATAGCATCCCAGATAGTCGGGCCGGGTCGTGTCCAAGGTGACCAACAGCACGTTGTAGCCGGCAGCGTCTCCCTGAGCAGCCAGGTCCGAGAAACTCGCCGGTTGAGTGGTGTCGCTCGTACCGGATCGACCGGCGCCGGTCCACACCACCATCCCGATGGCCGCCAGTACCAGCCCTCCCATCACGATGAAGCTCAGGTTTCGTCGAGTACCTAGTGAGTCCACGGCTGCCATTGGCGCTGCTCCAGGGGTGCGGAAAACAACCCGGCGGAATCCGCGGCGTTGTTGAACGCTCGATCCCCGACGATAATACCCTATCGGAGCGCCCGGGAAAGCACTGATCTTTCATAGGGACACTCCAGGAACGCCGGAGCAGAGGTTCGCAATGTCTCCAAGAGCCCGCAAGACAACCCCAAGGACCGGTCGAAAGGGCCGCGACACCGAGCGCGGCGAAGCAGCACCCCCATCAACGAACCCGCCGGTCTCCGTGGGATCTTCCCCGCGGCGCTCGCCTGTGGTGGTCATTGTCATGGTCACCTTGGTGGGGATCATGACGCTGCTCCTCTGGGGTCCCTGGAACCGGAGGACACGGGTCAGCCCGCTCGCCGGTCGTGCCGCGGGTCATAATGTGCTCTTGATCACGATGGATACGACGCGGGCGGACTACCTCGGGTGCTACGGCCACTCAGTCGTGCAGACTCCGCGCATCGACGCCCTGGCCCGGGAGGGGGCCATGTTTACCCAGTGCTCGTCGTGTGTGCCGATCACCCTACCCTCTCATGCGAGCATCATGACCGGCACGTATCCGTTCGCCCATCGGGCCCGCAACAACGGGCGTTACCTGGCTGACGAGGGCAACGTGACCCTGGCGGAGCGGCTTCAGCAGGCGGGGTACCTGACCGGTGCAGAGGTGGGGGCCTACGTGCTCGATGCCATCTGGGGCATCGACCAGGGTTTCGAGCACTACCGCAGCGAGAAGACCCTCGAACAGCACGGAAACCGATTCGAACGGTTGACCAACCTCGAGAGCGAGCCCGCGGACGCCGTGTGCGACCGAGCCCTGGAATGGCTGGGGAAGTGCGGCACCGAGAAGTTCTTCATGTGGGTCCACTTCTTCGACCCCCATCTGCCCTGGCACCCGCCCGAGCGTTTCAAGCAGCGGTACGCCGGAGGACTTATCGGCGACTACATGGCGGAAATCAGTTTCGTTGATGAACAGATTGGCCGACTGATGGACGAGTTGGACCGCCGCGGGCTGGCGGAGCGGACCCTGGTCGTGCTGACCGCCGACCATGGCGAGGGGCTGCGCGATCACCAGGAGTTCACCCACACCTACTACGTCTACGACGCCACTATGCGGGTTCCGTTGATAGTTCGTCAGCCCGGGGTGATCCCCGCGGGACGAAAGACCGACGCCCAGGTACGCACCATCGACGTCGCCCCCACGATTCTGGCGATGCTCGGACTGCCTCCCGAGGATAATGCCCAAGGCGCCAGCCTGCTGCCCCTCCTCGAGGGCAGCACCAAAGACCTTGGGCTTGGAGCGTACAGCGAGTCGGTGGCGGCACACGAAGCCCACGGCTACTCGCGTTTGTGGTCGCTGCGGGCCGACGGCTGGAAGTACATCCACGCGCCCATACCCGAGCTCTATGACGTGCGCCATGATCCGGCGGAGACCGTCAATCTCGTCGCCAGCGAAGCCTCCCGCACAGAGTCCATGCGCGATCAACTGGAGGCTCTGCTGGGCGAGACTGCGGATCAGGCTTCCGGCACGCCGGCGTCGGTTCAACTGGATGCCGAAGCGTCAGAACGGTTGGCGGCTTTGGGATACGTGGGCGGCTACGTTCCGCCGACGTCCAAGACGGAGATGGAGCTGTTCCGCGAGCTTGCCGGCCCCGATCCCAAGCAGCACATTGACGCCCATAACGAACTCCTCCGAGCCCGGGCACTGGAAGGTAAGGGCGACGTGGAACAAGCCGAGCGCATCCTGCGGAGCCTGCTCGCGGATGCTCCATCCGACCCCACCTATCGCGGTCGTCTGGCGATGCTGCTGCGCAAAGCGAAGCGGTTCGAGGAAGCCGCCGCAGAGTTCAAAATGCTGATCGGAGTTCAACCGGACAACGCCTTGGCGCACCATCGGTTAGGCACGATCCTCGGTGAGCTGGGGCGGTTGGAGGAGGGTCTGGTGCATCTGCGCGAGGCGGCGGAGGCCATGCCGGACTACCCCGAGGCCCACGCATACCTTGCTCTGGCGTTGTTGGACCAGGGCAAGCCCGAGCAAGCTCTTGGGTATTTCGAGACAGCCGTCACCCTCGATCCCACCAACGATGAAACGCGGATCGGTCTGGGCGAGGCGTTGGTTCAACAGGGGCGCTTCGCAGAGGCGATGGAGATCTTGCGTGCCGGGCTGGTGCTGCGTCCCGACAGCATGATGCTGGCCAACAACCTGGCGTGGTATCTGGCAACGCTACCGGCGGCGGAAGCGAGAGGCGGGGAGGAGGCGGTGCGCCTGGCGGAGCGCGTGCGGCGACACCTGCCCGAAGACGAACCCGCGTTGCTGGATACGTTGGCAGCATGTTACGCTGAGGTCGGTCGGTTCGAGGATGCCGCATCCACCGCCCAGCAAGCCCTGGACCTAGCCAAGGCGAGAGGCGTTGCGGAACTGGCCGAGCAGATCGAAATGCGGCTGGTCCTCTACCGGACCGGCCAACCCTTCCGGGAGCAGCCCTGATTCCTCCTGCCCGGAACTCGTACCAAGTACAGTTTGAGTTTACCGATTACACCCATCGGTTTCGCCCCGCTCCGTCACCCTTGACATTGCCTGCAAAGGACGGTCGGTAGCGGAGCAGAGGAGATGCGGATCGGCACGCTCATACCGGTATCCGGCATTGCGCAACATCTGGCTCCCCTCCCTGTCAGGGAGGGGTTGGGGGGAGGGTCAAGAGGCCCCCAGCCAGCCCCCTCACCCTGCCCTCTCCCCCAGGGGAGAGGGGTTTGCGGTCGCAACATGAACGCTGGAAGCGGCAGGAATCAACCAGATTGCGTATTACCGGTTGGCAGGGGTCCTAGTGCCGCACGACCCAGGTGCCCGCCAATCGGTCGTGCAATCCGCGATGGGGACGAACAGCGGCGTAGGCTGCTGCGCCGATCCAGGCGAGAAGCAGCACAAGAGCGGAGGTGAATATCGCGGCATGTTCGCCCCGGTTGATCAACGGAACCACGAACAACATGGGCAGAAGAAGTGGCAGCCAGACTATGGCCCAGCGAACCAGCGTGCGCGGTATGCTAGCCCGCGTTCCTTTGGCGCTGATCACGGCCAATCTGAAGATGGTGTGACTGGCGGTACTGCGGAAGGGGAGTTCCAGCAGTTGAATCAGGGCGATGGCGCCCAGCACCAGCATGACAGAAGTCATGACCATCCGCCCCACAGAGTCCCACTCCTTGTCGTGATAGTGCCCAACGAAGACCGCGACCCAAACGTAGAACGGCAGCATGAATATTGACCCCGCTCGAATGCCCCTGCTGACCTCGGCGGGTCTGTCCAGTAGTCCGCGCAGGGTGCCGGTGAGGAAGCTGAGCTTCTCGAACTTCCTATCCTCCAGATTCTGCAGCACCGGCCTGGTATGAAGGGGGAGGCTGGTAGACTCCACATGGGCGGCGATGGCGTTCAGAAAGCGTTGTTGGCCAGCGACGTCTACAACAGGAATGCGTTCGGCTGGTTTGCTCACCTCGGGCCAAGGCTCGTCGAGCAGGATGGCCCGCCCTTCCGCGGTGATCCAGACCTGATCGGGGCTCAGGTCGGTGGGCAGGGTCTGATCCCCGGTCGCGTCCCAGAGCTCCGACGCCAGGTCGTGGAGCCAATGGCGCAACGTCGCCCAGGGCACACGACTCCCTCCTTCAACCAGACTCGGAAACGGGGCTCCCGGAGTCGCCTCGAAGGCATCCCAGGCGCCTTCAGCCGTCTCCACCTTCTGTAGCCAGCGCTGACGGCTGGACCTGGCGACGTCTCGGCGAGCCAGGGAAGGCGGCGATGAAGTCCGCCGCAGCAACCAAACCTGGCGGTGCAGCACGGGATCGGTGGCGACGATCCATTCTCCGGGGACCATCTCTCTTATGATCCGGTAAGGCCCCAGCGTGTCCGCCCCCTCGTCGGGCGTTTCCGGTCCGGAGGCAAGGTAGATGGAAGGGCGCACCGTGCCTTTTGGTTTTATCTCCACCCGGGTTCCGCTGGCGAGATCCCATGCGGTGGCAAAGCCGTTTTCCCGGCGCGCCGTCAATGCCAACAGACCCGGAATCCAACCGCAGCCGATGGCGGCGAGCACATACATTGCAGTCTGAAACCCGGTCCAGTTGGCGTCGGAGATCAATGCCAGCATGAGGGGCATGCGGACGCCTTCACAACAGAGAATGGGAATGAGGATCCGGATCAGCGCCCGTCCGAAACCCGGCGGGCGACCGTTCGTACGGACCACGCGCAAACCCTTGAGCCACTTGCCGAGCCCGGCGCCCCAGATCCCCTCGACAACACTGAAGTAGAGGAAACCGAGGCCAAAGAGCAAGAGGTAGTATCTCGCCGAATATAGGGTGCGTTCGACAAGGGGTTGGACAAGCAACTCCTCAGCCCCAACCACAAACATCAGCGTCACATAAGGAGGCAATAAGGCGATCAGGTAATCGATCCAGCCGGCGGCGGCCCGGACCAACATTGACGCGGGCTCCGGCTTCTTGGAACTGAAGGGCAACAGTGCGTTGCGCAACCTCGTGTAGTCGGCGTAGCGTCCGTCCGGCTCCTTGGCTAGACAGCGCGTTACCACCTTCTCCAGACCAGGCGGAACGTCTTCACGCAACTCGCTCAGCGGCTTGGGCTTCTGGTTGACGGCGTTGGCGACGACCTGCACTGCGTTGTCGCCTTCGAAGGGCGCCCGGTCAGTGAGCAGGGTGAAGAGCGTCGCCCCAACCGAGTAGACATCGGCGCGGGCGTCCAGTTCATCGCCGCGCAGCTGCTCCGGCGACGCGAAAGCTGGGGTGCCCATGATCTTCCCGTGGACCGTGACAAAGGTATCGGTCTTGGCCAGGGTGGAAACCGAAAGGCCGTAGTCGCCCACCTTCACCGCCCCGTCCGGGCAAACGAAGCAGTTGGAGGGTTTGATGTCGCGGTGCAGCACACCGCCCGCGAGGGCGGATTCCAGGCCGGAGATGACGTCGAGGATCGCGTCGACCGCTTCCGGCACGGGGAGCGGGCCGCGTTGCTTAAGCATGTCCTTGAGCGTACCGCCGCCGGCGATCTCCATGGTGATCACCGGGAGGCCGTCGATTTCCTCGCTACCGAAAATGAAGAGACTGTTCGGATGGTTGACGCGTGCGGCGAGGCGGCCTTCACGGAGGAAACGCTGCCGCATGTCCGGAGAATCGAGTTGCCGTCCGAGCATCTTCAAGGCCAGGCGGCGGCCCGTGGAGACCTGTTCGGCTTCGTAAACCGTGCCCATGCCGCCGCGTCCGAGCAACCCAAGCAGCCGGTAGTCGCCAAGCTCGCAGGGGAATTCCGACGGTCCGTGAAGCGACAGTGGTCCGCCCGGTACCATCGAGATGGTCTCGGTCCGGCCTCCAGGCGGCTCCAGGGCGCCAGACATTAGACAGGCGGGGCAGAGCTTATCGGTCGTATTCGTGGGAACCGCCGCTCCGCAGCGCGCGCATTCGTCTTTCTCGGAAGTGTTCATGAATCCATCTCCCAATGCCAGGTCTCATTCACTCCTTCCTGAAAGAAATGCGCCGGGAGGTTACAGAGAAAACTCACCGTTTCCGCAGAACCGCGACCAGATAACGCATTTCATCGTCGAGGTCCGCATCGTCGCTGACCGTCTCCGCGATGGCGGCCCGCAGCAGCTTGCGGTAGCGGTGCCGCAGCCGGTGCACAGCGACCTTGACCGCCCCCTCGCTCATGTCCAGTCGCGTCGCGATTTCCTCCCGGGTCAGCTCCTCTTCCCCGGTGAGGCTGCCCTTGAGCGCGTCAAACTGCGCGCCCTTGCCGGCTTTCACCATTTCGCCGCGCAGAGCTTGCAGGGTCCCGGCGATGGTCTCCAGCGCCCATTCCCGATCGAAGAGGTGCTCCGGATCATCAGACGGCTTCGAGGTTCCGGCGTAGCGAGCCTCCGGATCGAGCGCATCCCATTCGATGAACCGCACGTGGCCACCGCGCTTTTGCGTCTGGCGGCGATGCCATTCGTTCGCCAGAAAGTGCTTCATCGCGCCGAGCAGATAGGAGCGAAACCTGCCCTGCTCAGGATCAGCGGACACGAATCCGCCGGTTTCGATGATCCGTGCAAAGAAAGCTTGCGTCAGGTCCTGGGCATCATCCGGTGAGTACCCGCGGTTGCGCACGAAGGCGTAGAGCGGATACCAGTAAGCCTTGCAGAGCTCCTCCAGCGCCTGCCGAGCGCGAGTCCGGCTCGCGTCGTCTGGTTTAGCCGCCAACACCAGACTCCAGTGCGTGGTGGCGAATTCTCGGGGAACGGACGGATCTTCCATGTATCTATCGTAAGGGCAAGGCAACTCTTCGCCAAACTCGCGATCTGCTTCCTCTGCGCGTCACTCTCGTTCACCACTCTGATGACAAGGAAAAGCGTCAGACAAGAATGGCACGAAGCCAAGGGATGGTCTCTCGCAACCTGTTTTACTACAACGACTTAACAAGCGAGTGCATGGCACGACCTCCTGAGATGATGTTGTTGGACCAATCGCAACATCTGGAAGGAGGCCGCGGATGGCCAGAATCGCCCCCTGGAAGGAGCACGTCAGCCACAATCTGCTCAGTGACCCGATCCTCTCCCAAGCCCTTTCGACCGAGGTCATTGAGGAATAAGCCCGCGAAGCGAACTACCGCTGGCGAAAGCCGCCACATGCTTCCACCACAGGACTCCCAGAGTTGGTGAGCGGTGCCCGCCCTGTGGACACGAAACGGTCCCTTTTTTCGCCGGTTTCTGCGTCATCCAAACCGGCGGAGTCCTCGTCTGATACAGTGGATACGCAACAAGACCTGACGGCGGAGACCTGACCATGAGCCTGCAAAGAACCATCCTGTACACCATCCTGTTCACGATACCAGCCGCAGGGGTACTCGGCTGCGTCAAGCGCTCGGAGCGGATCCGGGTCACCCCCGATGGAGCTGTCGCCATCCTGGTGGAATACACCGAAGCCGACTCGCTTGCCGAGTTGCGTGACGGCGATGCAGCACCCTCGGTGAAGGACGGATGGAAGGTCAAAGAATGGTCGGAGGACGAGGGCGAGGATAATGAGAAGTACTACCTCACCGCCGAGAAGCAGTTTCCCCGCGGTGCCTCCCTCCCAGACACCTTTGCCGGTTCATCCGCGGATGCGGACCTCTATCTTCAGTTCCCGACGACGCTGACGATCGAGCAGCGCACCGACGGCACGTACTACCACCTCCGGCGCGTGTATCCGCCCCGCCTGCATTGGGCGAGCTTGGGCGCATTCTCCGAGGCAAGGCTGAAAGAGCCGGAGAAGAGGCTGGAAGGCAAGGAGGAACTGAGCCAGCAGGATTGGCGTGTTCTCCTGGGCGCCTTGGTGGACATCGAGCTGAACAAGATGACCACGTTCGGCCGAGCCGCCTTCTTGGACGTCTCACCGGACATGCCGCAGGACGGCTGGTTGCACGCCCACACCGCATTGCACAGCATCACCAACGAACTCGACGGCGAGCGGGTGGCGAAGCTGCTGGCCGACTCCGACGAGGCAGAGCGCGAGCGGGCTTTGGAGGCAGAAGCAGAAGCCTTCGAAGCGCGTACGCTCGAGCTGATGACCGCAGCCTTGCGCGAGTTCGCCGGCTACGACGACGCGCAGATCAGCCGATTCGTCGAGCGCTTCGAGTGGTATGGGCGTCACTTCGAGATCAGCGAAGACCTGTCTGATGAGAGTTTCAAGCTTCGCGTGGACATGCCCGGTGAGATCGTCGCCAGCAACGCCCGGGAAATCGACGGGCAACGGGCAAAGTGGAAATTTGATGGAACGGCGATCCGGGACGGCGGCTTGGAGGTAATGGTCACCTCGCGCGTGAAACGGTAAGGTGAGAGTCGATCCGCACGACACACGGACGAATCAAAGCCCGAGGGCCCGGCGGTGAGACTCAGGCGGACAGGCCATCCGGCCTGTCCGCCGCTAGCGCAATCCTGACGCGGACGATGGGAACTTGGCAGTATTCGAGTCAACCGAACCCGTGGGCGTTTTCGAGCAGTATCGCCCGGACGTCTACGGCTGGGCCTATCGCCTGCTGGGTCATCATCACGACGCCCAGGATACCGCCCAGGACGTTTTCCTGCGGTGGCTGGCACAATCGCGGCGGGCGCTGCCGAACAACCCGCGTGGTTGGCTCCGCCAGGTCACGGTGAACCGAGCGATCGATTTGCTCCGGGCGCGGCGCAGCTCACCATCCGCATCAGACTCCGTTCCGGAAGCCGCCGCGATATCGGGGACAGACCCGCTCGAGCAGCAGGAGCTGCGCGGCGCCGTGGCTGCCGGGTTGGAGCGGCTGACCGAAGCTCAGCGCGGCGTGCTGATCGCCAAAGTTTATGACGGGCTGACCTTCGCCCAGATCGCCAACGAGCTAGGCTTGGCGATCCCGACAGTGAAGACCCATTACCTGCGCGCTCTGGCGGGCGTGCGGGATGCCCTGTCGCCCCGGTGGGCGCCGGAAAGGACCTGACCATGAACGCGGAAGAAGCCCGAGACCTCCTGGCTGAGTACCTGGGTGACGAGTTGGACTCTGTCCAGCAGCACCTCTTCGAGGATTGCCTGGCAAAGGACGCTGATCTGGCGGCTGAGGTGGACGGTCTGCGCCGGGCACTTGCCGCCATGAACTCGCTCGACGCACCGGGTGGCGTCACGGCCAGGAGAGAGGCCCATCAGCCACTACGCCACTGGTCGGCGGCGATGATGCGCTACGCCGCGGTGATTCTCTTCGCCTTCAGCGCGGGATACCTGACGCGGAACACCGCTGACCCGAACGAGTTGGCCTCGAAACCGGGAATCCACCAGTCCACCGGTTCACCAGAATGGGGAGCTTTGGAAACGCGCGTCGCCGCAGCGTACACCCAGAATCCCGGTCGTAGCGGTTTGGCTCGCTCGCTGCTGGCGTTGGCCCAGGCTGCGCAGCGACCCTAGCCGCGCCGCGGGGCGCCCGCGACAAGTGCATACAAGATGGCGCTTGACCCTGGGAAGGCGAGGCGTCTAATGGGATTCGATACGCCGAGAACGGATTCTCGGTGGTGCCAAAGGGGGTTAATTTTCTTAAACACAGGATCGGAGCGGACGCTATCCACGTCCCGCTGCTGATCTGTGCGCTCACAAAGGGGGTATGGCCATGAAGAGGAATCGGACTGCGTTCACCCTGGTCGAGTTGCTGGTGGTGATCTCGATCATCGCTTTGCTTATCAGCATCCTGCTGCCTTCGTTGAAGAAGGCTCGCGCCCAGGCCAAGCAGACCCGCTGCGCCAGCAACTTGCACCAGATCGCCAACGGCCTCGAACTGTACGCCAATACGAACGAGGATGACTATCCCGCCTGGTCCATGGCCCACGTGTGGGGGTACCACGGCACGCCGCAGGACGGAACCGGCGGGGACGCTCCCGGGGCCGCCTGGACCGAGCGGCTGCACGACGACGGGTCACTGCCCGGAATCGACATCTACCACTGTCCGGACTTTCCCGCGGAGATTCCCGTCTCGTACTTTCTGTCAGTCAAAGCCACCTGGGTTCGCCGGGCGCGTCGAGCGGTACGCCGCTCGTGGGTTCGCAGTCCGTCCGCATTCGTTTTGAGCGGTGACTGCACCAACCCGTTCTTCTTCCGCCCGCCGTTTGGCACCGATGAGCTGCACATCAACGACGCCGATCTGGACAACGCCACCTACCCGTGCCTGGATTGGTCACGCCGGCTGCACGTGCAGAACACCCTGAACGTGCTCTTCGGCGACGGACACGTCCAGGCTCACAACGGATTCAGGGCCAATGAAATGACCTACGACACCGTGCGCATGGGAATCCCCTGGGGAGCTCTGTAGCACCGCGCACCGCCATGGCGTCCGCTCCAGAACCCGGCTGCCACGGTCCAGTGCCGCTTCCAAGTAGGTAGTGTAGGTTTCGCCGGCTGTTGTAGCGGCCTGCGTCTCGCAGGCCGACGGCCGGCGGGGACGCCGGCCGCTACTCGCTATCGCAGAACT
>JAAEQG010001623.1 GCA_024231775.1 bacterium | reverse complement strand
GAAGGTATTCGCTCCAAGAAGCTCAGCCCCGACCTCCAGATACGACCGGGCAATCTCCTCCAGCGTCTGAGGTTGGTCGAGGGCGAACATCTCCGGACATTGGCCGGGCTGGAGACCGCTCTGCACCAGCATCGTGCCCATCGCCCCATCGGCGAGCAGCACCTCCCCAGCAGCCAGACGTTCAAGAAGTGGTGTCATGTTGGGTCTCACTTACCAGCTTGGGGCACGCATCCCGCCGAACACCAGAGCAATGTAGCGTCACCCCTTGTGGGTGACGAATCGAATGACCGGCGCCACATCCCGGAGACACAGACCGCCAAGCCAAGTGCGCCGACATCGCGGGCGCCCCATCGCTTCAGCGGTGGGAGGGGCGCAGCCATCGCTAAGGCTGCTTAACCAGAGCGCTAACCCGCTCGACCGCATTCGCCGCGTCGAACCCGTAGGCATCCGCACCGATCTCGCGGGCGTAGTCCGCCGACACCGGCGCCCCGCCGACAATCGTCTTGACGCTGTCGCCCAGCCCGCGCTCCCGAACCAACTCGACCACCTGCGACATCGCCGGCATGGTCGTGGTCAGCAGGGCGGACATACCGATGACCGCGGCGCTCTGCTCCGTCGCAGCATCGACGAAACTCGCGGGGGCTACGTCATTGCCCAGGTCGATCACCTCGAAACCAGCACCCCGCAGCATGATCCCCACCAGGTTCTTGCCGATGTCGTGCAGGTCGCCCTGCACCGAACCGACCACGATCTTCCCGCGCATCGGGATTCCATCTTTGACCAAGAGCGGTTTGAGTTTATCCAGCCCGGCGTACATGGCTTTGGCAGCCATCAGCACGTCGGGCAGGAAGATCTCGTGCGTACGAAAACGCTCGCCCACCACCTCCATCGCCCCGATCAGCCCGCTGTCCAGGATCTGCCTGGGGGCGAGCCCTTGCTCCAGGGCCTCGCCGGTCAGCGCTGCCACCTGATCGTCGGCGCCGCTTTGAAGTTCCTCTGCGATCCGATCCAATATTCCCACGTCATCACTCCCGATCACCATAAACGCCTCACCCGTCCGACAGGCTTTGGATTCTATCACGGCAGGCATAGGTCTGGCACGCGCTGCAAAACGAGTACGTGGTCGGGACGCGATGGCATTCCCGAGGCCCCGCGATTACCACCCCGGAAACGGACTTCAGCGGATCCATCAGAAAGCTGGCTCGCAACGTAATCCCGATCCGATCAGGCTGAAGGTGCTCGAACAGCTTGCGCTGTCCACTGATATGCCATCCGCAGTATCCGGGGCTGTACCTGAGCACGCCCATGGAAGGACTGCTCCGTCCCGTCGTCGTCAGGGTTTGACAATAGCGGGCCTCCGCAGACTCCGCCAGCCGATCCGCCGCTACCGAAGCGACCGAGTCCAGCATGTAACCAAGAGCGAAATCGCGGGATGCGAAGTGCTCGGTTATCGCTTGGCTGATGCGCCCGCCGAGGGTCACCGCAAACAGCGCCAGATGATCTGCCTGCGGAAAGACATCGCCTACCGGGGTCTCCGGCTCGTTGAGTCCGTCCCCCGCGTAGACCTGGGCGAACTCCGCCTGCGTAACCTCCGCCAGCAAGCCTCTCGGTTCCGCCAGATCGGTCAGCAACTCCACCGCCTGGCCCCAGAGCGCTTCGACATGATCGGGAACGTCAACATCGACCGGGATGCCCTGCAGGGCGAACGCAGCAGCCCGTTCCGGAACCATGTCCTCCACGGAGAATGTGAGTATCTCGCTCATAGCTCGCTGTGAGGAAGGCTGTCCATCCCATAGCGGCGGGCTTCGGCGCTCATGAGCTTGGTGAGCTCGTTTCGAGTGTCGTCCGCTAGAGGCGAAGGCTCATACTCGCCGACCAGCCGTTCGACTTCGCGGTGGGCCCGTTCGCCCAGGGTCAATCCGCCCTCCTCCTGCCACCGGGCCCGGTTGGCCCGATCGATGACCGGCCCGGGGAAATAGTGCTCCGCGCGCAGATGGCGGCGGGTGTGCTTTGATATCAATAGGTGCTGTTCTTTCAGAAGTTCCTGAAACAACTGTAAGGACGGAAAATCATCCCGAGGCTCGATCCCCCGAGTCAGCCGCTGGGTCATTCCGCAGATCTCGTTGTCAACCACCAGCTTCTCCAGGCTGATACAGCTCTCGAAATCGAGCATCCCCGGCCCCGATACGCTGTTGATCCCCGCCAGCGCCGCCAGGGTCGCTCCCATCGACGTTTCCAGCCCGGCTTGCGCGTCCAGACGCTTGGCATCGCTGAGCGAGATGTACGCCTGAGTGGGCAACCCCAAGTGCTTGCCAATCTCGCTGAAGGCGCAATCGATCATCATGGTCTCGACCGCGCCCATGGGGGTGGTCTCGTAGCGCACGTCGAAGATTGCCGGGGATCCGCCATAGAGTACCGGCGTTCCCGGGCGCGCGAGCTGGCTGATGACCACGCCGCTGAGCGTCTCCGCGGTGTGTTGCACCAACGATCCGACCAGGGTCACCGGAGCGACAAAACCTGACAGAGGCATGGAGATGTACTCGACCGGGATCCCGTAGCGGGCGCAGTCAACGACGTTCTGCGAGGTGACATCGCTCCATTTGAGCGGTGCGGTCGGGCAGCAGGAGAAGACCGTTAACGGTTTCTCGGTCAGCGCCGCCTCGTCCCCGCGAACCGCCAACTGGAGATCGCGCATCACGTTGAAGGCGTCGATGGTAAAGGTGCCGGTGACCACCGGCTTCGTGCCGAACATCAGGCTTAGGTACAGGCGATAGCTGTCCGAGATGTTCTGGTGTACGTCCGCCGGGATGAACGCGGTGCTCTGGGAGGCGAGATGGTCCAGGCGGCTGACGAGCTTGACATACTTCACGAAGTCCGCCGTCGTTGGCGGGCGTATCTTGCCCGCCTTGTGGTCCAGCACGTTGATGGCGGCGGAGCCCGGCGTGAAGTGCACGTTGTCTCCGGAGAAGTCGTGAGTCTCCGCTCCAGTGACATCGTAGAGCTTGAACGATGATGGGGCGGACCCCAACGCCCGATCGACCACGGTATCGTTCAGAAACGCTCGCTTCGTCTTGGGGTCCACGCGGACGCCCTGCTCGCCCAACATGGTGAGGAGGTCTGCGTTGTGGATCTCCACGCCCAGCTCCGCCAGGACGGTTCGCGCCTCGGCGACGATGCGTTCGACCAGCTCCTTGCCCAGGAACGTCAGATGGGGCTTCATTACGCTGCAACTCCTGCTCAACCGGTGCGCGGTTCTGAACCCGCGCGGAACCACATCAACAACGACGACGATGTTACCACGGAGCAGCCCCGGACTCCACGAAGCGCGGCGGGGCTCATCTGGACTCACCGGAACACGTGGTGGATTCGTGGACGGTCGTCACCTGATAATCGGCGAGCAAAACGCCCAACTGCGCCCGCACCTAAGGTCGCAGACGTGCCCGTGCCCCTTCAGGGCACTGACGTGGCTGTGGCGTTCCGGACCAGGGGTTCCGCTGCGCTTCACCCCTGGCTATAACCCTTGGCCCCGTTGGGGCCGATTGAGGAGCGCTCGCCCAGTCCATCGAATCCTATGGAACTGGGACTCCCCACCCAACCGCAGCGAGGACCGAGGCGACGAGCATGGTTCCGGCTACATAGTCGCGCGCAGTAGCGTGCAGCTCGCGGATGCACGTTCGTCGGGAGTGCAGCCCGAAGGCTCGACCCTCCATCGACAAGGAAAGCGACTGGGCGGTGCGCAAGGCGGAGACCAGCAGCGGGAAGCTGAGATGGCGCAGCACCAGCCACCAACGACGTACGCCGCGAGCATCGTAGGCAACGCCCCGGACCCACTGGGCTTGATAGACGTGGTGGGCCTCCAGGCGAAATACCGAAGCGAGACGCAGGGCGGTAACCAGAGCGAAACCCCAGCGGTACGGCAACCCCACTCGCATGAGGGCGCAAGCCAGCGCGAAAGGTTCGGTGGTCCGCACGAACAACGCGCTCATCAGGATCACCGCCAGCAGCCGACCGGCTGCCAGGATACCGCTCAACAGACCGAGGTCGGTCACCGGGCCTAGAACCGGCTCGCCCTCGCGAACCAGCACCGCGTGCGTAATCAGCAAAGCCAGCCCCATCACCAACCACGCGCCCACCGCGGGGATGCGCCATGGGGCGATTCCCGTGTGCCACAGCAACAGCACCGCGACCCCCGTCGCTACCACCGAAAGCAGGACGGAGTCGAAGGCAAACACCGCCACCGTAACCCACAGCAACCAAGCCAGCTTCACCGCCGGATGGAGAGTATGAACCGTGGATTGGCCGGGTTGGTATCGCATCGCAAACCGTACATCCGCCTCAATGGGAGCTACGCCAGGGGGAATCTGGGATTGAGAATCGAGAATGGAGAAGAAAGAACCGCACATCCGCATTCAGCGCGAATCCGCAAACTCGTGTTCCGCGATACTGAACGATTCTGCAAGCACGGACGCGGCGTGCCGCTTTCTCGATTCCCCATTCTCAATTCTCCATTCTCCATTCTCCATTCTCCGGCACATAGGCGTCGTGCCCCAGCGCCAAGAGCCGCTCGAACGCCTGTCGGACCGGCGCGTCCACGATGATCCGCCCCGCGGAAAGGAACAGCACCCGTGTGCAGCCTTGGGCGACAATCCGCGGGTCGTGGGTCACCATCAGGCAAGCCCCACCATCCGACCGCCCAGAACGTTGCCCGCCCAGAACGTCCAGCAGAAAGACTACGTTCTCCCAATCCTGCCCGGCGAACGGTTCATCCAGCAATAGCAGCTCCGGTCGATGCAGGACCACGGAAACGAGATTCAGCCGCCGCTTCTGCCCCCAGCTCAGCCTGAAGGGGTGATCGTTCTTTCGCTCCGCCAAGCCGGCGCGCTCCACAAGCTCCGTGGCCTCTTGTTCGATTGCGGGATCGAGAATCCTCAGGCGGCGTGCGGCGAAGAGAGCTTCCGCCCGCACGCTGTCCGCCACCAGTTGATGGTCGGCGTTCTGAAACACGAAGCCCACCCGGCTGGCCAGCCGCGAGACTCGGTCCGGACTCTCCGCCAGCCCGCAGGTATGCACCGTCCCGCTACGCGGCGCGATCAGTCCCATGATCGTGTGCAACAGCGTGGACTTACCCCCGCCGTTCGGACCCAGCACCGCCACCACTTCTCCACCGCGAACCTCGAGCGACACCCGATCCAGAACGGTGCGGCCGTCGCGCTCGACCGTGACGTTGTCCAGCACCGTGATCGGCTCCGCTCCCACGGCTGCCCGATCGACAACCGGACCGTCCACGACGGCTGGACCGTCCGCGACGGCTGGACCATCCACGATAGGCAGATGGCTGGCCGCCGATTGCCGACCCGCTCCCCTCGCGTCCTCCACCACACGTCCACCGTTCAGAACGATCAACCGCGGTTTCAGCGGAAGCAACTGGGTCAGTTTGTGTTCGATGATCGCCACGGTCAGGCCGGTCTCGCGGCATAACTTCGCCAGCGACACGAACAGATCGCGGGCGGCTTGTGGATCCAAACTGGCGGTCGGCTCATCGAGCACCAGCGCGTCAGGGTGCCCGGCGACCAGGGAGGCCACCGCCACGCGCTGCTTCTCGCCGCCGGAGAGCGACTCCAGATCGCGGTCGCGGAGGTGTCCGATCGAAAGCAGGTCCAGTGCCTCGGCGCATCGACGGAGATTTTCCTCCGGAGCGAGACACCGATTTTCCATGCCGAACGCAACCTCGTCCAGAACGGTAAGGGTGGCGAACTGTCCTTCGGGATTCTGCTGTACCAGACCGATGGTCTCGGCGATCTCGTGCAGCGGAGTCGCGGCGACGTCTCGGTCTGCCACCTCGATGCGACCTTGGGGTTGGCCGGGGTACCTCCCGATCAACAATCCGCACGCCGCCAATCCCAAGGTGGTCTTTCCCGAACCGCTCGGCCCGGTGACGGCGACGAACTCACCCCGTTCGATGTCCAGGGACACGTCGCGCAGCGCCCAGGAGGAGGAATCCTCAAACCGCCAACCGAAACCGCGAAAGCGAATCATGGTCGCATTGTAGCGTACCCCTGACGATGCGGCGCTTCCCCGAGGCGAACCCTAGGTATGCCTTTGTATCACGTAACGCCGGCGCGGCGCAGGGCGCGCAGCAACCACCACCCCAACAGCCCCGCTAACACCGCTCCGCTCACCAAGCCGGTACCGCTGAGCAACAGCAAGACCGTGAGCATGGCCTTTCCGGGAGGGAGCAGACCGAGCAGCTTGAACACCCAGATGGTGCTGGCTGTCGCCACACCGCCAGCCACCATGTAGACGACCGGGTGGTGTCGTCGGCCCAGCAACAGCCAGGACAGATCGACCCCGACTCCCGCCAATCCCGCGTAAGCCAAGACGAGCAGCCCGTGCGGATTGCCCAGTTGAAGCTCCACCGCGCCTTTGAGCAGACCTGTAACCGTAGCGGCGCCGGGCTTGCGAACCAGACCGATGGCCAGCACCAACCACAGCACGTGAACGCCGGCCAGGAGCTGACGAACGATCCCAAGTCCGGGGATCGCGTGCGACGCTTCGCGGAGCAGGCTCATCCCGGCGCTCGCAGCACCGCCAAGTGCCGCCAGCACCGCCATCACCAGCAGATCATGCAGAGAGAAGAAATGGGTGCGACGTTCGCTCATGCCGGGGGTGCGGCGGAAACAACCGGTTCGACGACGATGCGGTTTACGTTGACGATCCAGTAGTTGCCCGGTTTGTCCGGTGGGACGAGACGCACGGGGCAACCCGGCTTGACGTCCGCCAACCACCGCCCCGCGCCGTCCTGCAGCGCGATGATGGCTGAGGCAAGGTCCTCGCGCATACACATGAACTCGTACCCGTCGATTGCCTCCACGGTGAACTCCGCAGAGCCCGGCTTGATCTTGGCGGCCTCCAGCAGGCTGGCCAATGTTGGCCCACGCCAGCTCGACCGTTCGTCCGGTTCGTGGGTCTTCTTGAACATCGCGCCGTCTATACGGACCATCTCCATGCGGGCCAGTTGCTCGAAAGTGAACGACCTCGGTTGGCCGAGCCCGGCTCCGGACAGTTCGATCGTCCACTCCACGTCCGGCAGCACGAGCGCATCCGGCTGACCGCTCTCGAGGCTCTCGGCGGGCTCGTGCAGCCCCTTCTTGCATCCCAAGGTCAGCAACAGGCTCAGACCCACGCATACTAGCAGACGCCGGTCGACCATTATGTACCTTGTCCTTTCTGCGCTACGAACAATCGGTCCCTGCACTGCCCGCGGAGGTCCTCGCCAGGGGACAGCTCAAACGAGCAGCCGCCCCATCGCGGGTCCCCCATCGCTTCCGCGGTGGGGAGAATCGCACTTCTCGTCACCCACGAGGGGTGACGCTACATCGCCCAAACGCCACGGCGAAGCGCTAAACAGGTACACCGGCTTCGCCCGCTCTGCCGAGCACCTATGGAACCGGCCACGCTGCCTGGAGCGCACTGAAGTCCCCCAGGTCAACGTCGCCATCGTAATCCAGGTCCATCATCAGGCAATGCTGAATGTCGAGGTTCACAGGCGGAGAAGTCCACGCGGGCGGATCGCAGCCTTCGGGCTCATCGTCGCACACCGGCCCGGTCATACACTCGCCAAAGCGCGGCACATCAGTCAGTGCGATCTCCCCGTCACTGTCACCGTCCCCACAGATAGCCAGGTCCGCGGAGGCTTGGGGCAACACCTGATAGTAGTCGAAACCGGTCGACAGCCTGGTGAACTGCTCGAACACTCCGGCCAAAGCGCAGAAGTGCTGCCCGCTAACCACAAAGGGATGGTACAAACCAACTACATCCTCGTTCATGTAGTCCGACGCCCAGCAACTGTCCTCGGCGGGATTCTCCACGTGGTAGTTGTCGGCGTCTTTGCCCAGGTTCATCGTTCCCACGGTGATGTCCCGCACGATGATGCGCATGGACTCATACAACTCGGCGTCATGGTTCTCCACGAACCAGCCTTCTGCCACCGGATCGTACACCGGCGCCAGAAGATCACTCATGGGTACGAGCACCGGCGGAGGCAGGGGGTTCTGTTGGCTGACGATGTTGTAGGTGGGATTGTAGGCTGTCTGCCGTTGCAGAATCGTGGTCCCGCGGAACTCCT
>JAAEQG010001622.1 GCA_024231775.1 bacterium | reverse complement strand
CGCGCCACCTCCGCCCCGTTGACATAAGCGACAAAGCCATCGTCGTAGCGGACATCCAAAGTCAGGTTCGACAAACCAGCCAGGACATCCTCAGAGACCTCAAACGGGATGCGTATCAAACAGGTGGAGCTGAGACCGTACATCTGATCCCAGACATCGATATCGAAGTACTGTTCGTAGCCGGTGCTGCGTTCGTACCCCACGCCCCCGACGCCGCTGGCCCAGGCCGAATCGTCATAGTCCAGATCCGTTCTCCAGGCCTCGTCCACCGGCCCCGTGGGAATCAGCACGCTCTTGGCCGCATCCTCAGCGATGAAAACCGCCGGGCCGCCCCCCGCGGAAACCCCCTTCTCGGGAACGCGCGGGTCGGTGCCATCCAGGGTGTACCACACCGTCCCCGAGGCGTCCATAGAGAGCATCGCCCCTGTCGCGACACCACCACCATGTTGGTAGTCGCCATCGACATGAAAAACGGGCGCCTGCACGCTCGGGTACAATCCCACCCCACGAAACTGCTGGAGCACGACGTCGCTGCG
>JAAEQG010001621.1 GCA_024231775.1 bacterium | reverse complement strand
TACGACGACATGCAGTTGACCATCGACTCCGGGTCAGGACCGTTTCTGGTCACCGCCCCCAACACTGGTTCGGAGGTCTGGTCCGGAACCGCCCCGGTCTCGTGGAACGTCGCCGGCAGCAGCAGCTCACCGGTCAACGCCACCCACGTGGACATTCTGCTCTCCACCGACGGAGGCAGCACTTTCCCCATCACCCTGCTCTCGAACACACCCAACGATGGTGCCGAGACGATCCTGGTCCCCGTCGCCCAGACCACCACTGCTCGCGTCAAGATCGTGGCGGCGGGAAATGTCTTCTTCGACATCTCCGACAACGACTTCACTGTGGACGAGGAGGGGGGCTTGGCGATCTCCTTGCCTAGTGGTGCTCCGGAAGTCGTCTCCCCCGGCCAGCCGACCGCCTTCGACGTCGAGATCATCGAAACGGGCGAGAACCTCGTCCCTGGAAGCGCGACCCTGCACTATCGCTACGATGGCGGCACCTATCTGACCTCGCCGTTGGTCTATCAAAGCGGCGATCTGTTCGAAGCCACCCTCCCCGCCGCATCCTGCGACGACTCCCCCGAGTTCTACCTCAGCGCCGAGGGTGACGGCGGCACCACGGTGTACTCGCCAGGCAACGCTCCCGCCACCGTCTACAGTGCTGCGGTCGGCACGCTCTCGATCATCTTCGAGGACAACTTTGAAACCGACCAGGACTGGACCGCTACCGACAGCGCTACTCTCGACGATGGAACCTGGGAACTCGGCGACCCCTTGAACAACGACCGGGGCGATCCACCCGCCGACCACGACGGATCGGGCCAGTGCTACCTGACTCGAAACGATCCAGACGATACCAACTCGGATGTTGATGACGGAACCACCACGGTTGAGTCCCCGGTGATGGACATGAGCGCCGGCGGGACCATCTCCTACGCTTACTGGCTAAACGACATCCCCGCTGGGCCGCTGGGAGCGGAGGATTCGATGGAGGTCGAGATCGCCACCAATGTCGCCGGTGACAACTGGCAGACGCTCCGCACCTACACCACTGCTTCCGCTGCCTGGCGCACGGACACGATTGAGGTGAGCCCGGGGGGTACGGCTTCGGCAACGTTGCGCATTCGCTTTTCCGCGAGCGACCTGAGTCCCGGTGACGTGGTGGAGGGCGGTCTGGACGCCTTCCTCGCCAGCGGTCTCTCCTGTGATGACGCCCCCACCTGCGCCGATGGCATCTTGAACCAGGACGAGGAGCGCATCGACTGCGGCGGCCCCAATTGTGATGCGTGTGAGTGTACGGCTGACGCGACCTGCACCGACGGCGAATACTGCACGGGCACGAAAACCTGCGACGCATTCGGAATCTGTCAGGACGGCTCCGATCCCTGCCTGGCAACCCACTGGTGCTACGAGAGCGGGGCAAGCTGCATTCTCTACGGCGACGCAGACTTCGAGCCGGACGGCGACGTGGACCTTGAAGACT
>JAAEQG010001620.1 GCA_024231775.1 bacterium | reverse complement strand
GGGGCGAATTTCGACCTGGTTTTCAACGCCGATTACGGCGATTCTTGCACCGACACCTCCTCGGGAACGCTGATCTACATCCCCGATTACACGGATGAGTGCGGCAATCCCTTTTATCCCACGCCGGTCACCGGGACCTACGCCCTGGGCGCCGCCAGGACCTCCCTGACGCTGGAGAAAACCGGACCCGCCACCATGTATATCGACACCCAGGCGAACTATGACATCACCGTTACATACGGCGGCCCCGCCTCCTGCGGCGATCCCGCCAACCCCGCCGGCGACGTCACGGTGACAGACGTTGTGCCGGACGGGTTCACGGTGGTCGCCATGGTCCCGGACGAGGGCGGCGTCTGGACCCCTGGCCCAGGCGGAACGGGCGGCCAGATCGAGTGGACCTTCGATCCGTCCGCGGACAACACCCTGACACAAACCATCACCCTGCAAGCGCCGGACCGAACCCAGTGCGAGGCGTTTTGCAACACCGAGCAGGTGAACACCATTTCCGCGGAGGTCACCGACTGCTGCGGGTGCGCACTGTCCGACTCCGCCTCGACCACTACATCGGTGGAGTGCGACCAGGACCAGGTGCTCACCTCGGGCAAGACCGCCTCGGCCGGCCCCACCGGCCCCTGCGAGTCCATGACCCTCACCAACACCTACAGTTTCCTGGACAACCCGGTGCTCGATGACGTGTCGATCACGGAGCTGACCCTCACCGAGAACAACGACAACCTCATGGAGTACGTTGGCCCCCCCGGGGACCCGGACTCGGCCCGGGTCTGGTTTCATAACAACGGCGGCCCCGCCGTGGAGATCTTCTGTTTCACCGTCAGCGACTCCACGCCGGCCGGGCCCTTGGAGATCTCTTTCGAGGGGTGCGGCGAAGAGACGGTTCGCGACAAGGAGTTGATCGTAAGCTACGACATGGTGGTGACCGACCAGTCCCAGCCCCTGCCCCCCTGCGACAACTCCCATACATTCTACTCCTGGACCGACCTGGACCTGGGGCCCGACACTCCCTCGGGCGAGTGCCTGGGGCTGACGGGGGTGCATGAAACCGTTCCCATCACCGTGGATGCGCCGGCCATGCAAGTCACCATGTCCTCCCTGCCGGGTCTGGTGGAAAACTGCGGGGAGTATCCCGTCACCATCACCGTGGACCAGTTGTCCGCCATCGAGCCGTATGATGTCC
>JAAEQG010001619.1 GCA_024231775.1 bacterium | reverse complement strand
GCACGCGGAGGATTCGGAAATGCGTAATGGTGTCGTTTCGTTATTGGCTGTGCTGACGTGGTGGTCGAGCCTCGCTTGCGCAGAGGCGCCGCCGTCCTGGACGCAGTTGTCCCTCTCGACCTGCAAGGTGGAGGCGTTCCTCGGAGGACACCCCAACGTCGATGGCCGGGGGGTGGTGATCGCGGTGATGGACACCGGGGTGGACCCCTCGATTCCCGGCTTGACCCGAACTTCGGATGGGGAAGTGAAGGTCGTCGATGTGCAGGACTTTACTGGGCAAGGTGACATTGAGCTGCACCGCGTCCGGTTGGACCCCGAGAAGGGCACCCTGGTTGATTACGATGATGACGGCGTGCCGATCCACTACGCTCCGGCTACGTTGCCCGCGGCGGGGGCGGAGGAGCGGCGCTTCTGGATGGGCACTATCGAAGAGAGCACGTTCGTCAACTCGGACGTGTCCGACCTTAACGATAACGGGACCACCGACGATGCGTTCGCCGTCTGGGTCACCGCTCTGGCGGGCGACGGCGACGATCAGGCGGTCTGCTACGTGGACACCAACATGGACCGCAGTTTCGCGGACGAAAAACCGCTGCGCAGCTACAAGCTGGAGTTCGACACCTTCACCCTCTTTAGGGACAAGCCCGAGAAGCAGATTGTCCCGGTGACCTTTGCCCTGAACATCTTCCTGCGTCAGGCCAAGGTGGTCATCCACTATGATGACGGTGCGCATGGGACGCACGTCGCCGGGATTGCCGCCGGATACCGCATCAATCAGCAGGAGGGATTCAACGGGGTGGCCCCCGGCGCCAAACTGATGAGCCTCAAGATCGGCAAGAACAGCGTCGGCGGGGTCAGCTCCACGGAAGCGATCAAGCGAGCCCTGGAATACGCCGCCCGCTACGCCCGCGAACACGACGTTCACGTGGTGTGCAACCTGTCCTACGGGGTCGAGTCGGTCCTGGACGGGCGTTCCGACATCGACAAGTTCGTGGACAAGATTCTGCGCAAAAATCCGTATCTCATCTTCTGCACCTCCGCGGGCAATGAAGGCCCGGGACTCTCCAGCGTGGGCACGCCGGCGGCGGCCACCGAGGCTATCACCGTGGCAGCCTTGCTGGCTCCGGACTCAGCCCGGGACGCTATGGGCATTACCCTCGACCACCCGATCATCACCACCTTCAGCTCGCGCGGCGGTGAGCTGGACAAGCCCGATATCGCCACGCCCGGGTGGTCCACGTCCACCGTGCCCCGCTGGGTTACGCGGGGAGACTACTGGGCGGGTACGAGCATGGCGTCGCCGTATACCGCAGGGCTCTGTGCGCTGCTGATCGGGGACGTCCTGGCCAAGAACCCCGGAGCCCACGTTCGGGCTTGGGACGTGCGTCGAGCGCTGGGTTTGAGTGCCAAACCGGTGGCGGAGTGTACGCCGTTGGACATGGGCTTCGGGATGCCCGACCTGCCCGCGGCAGCGAAGCTGCTGGCTGATCTCGTCGCCGCAGCCGAGGGCGATCCGGTGATCGGATACGACATCTCCACGCCCTGCCCCCACGCCGCGGACGGGACCGCCCGAGCCGCCTACTGGCGAAGCCCCTATTTTCCGGTGGACAAGCCGCAGACGTTTACGATCTCCCCGCAGTTCGCCCCGGGAACCGATGCGGCGGCAAAGACGTCCTTCGTGCGTAAATTCGAGCTGCGCTCGAAGAGCCCGTGGTGCCGACTCACCCAGGAGACCGTATATCTGCGCAGCGAGCAGACTGCCCGCGTGTACGTCGAGTACGACGCAGGCCAGCTTGTAGAACCGGGGGTGCATGTGGGCGTCGTCGAGGCGCTGGCTGATGGGCGAGTGGCGTTTCGCCTGCTCAGCACGATCGTGATTCCCCATCGGGTCACGGCGGAGCAGAACTTCACCCGCCGGTTCGAGACGCGCACCACCG
>JAAEQG010001618.1 GCA_024231775.1 bacterium | reverse complement strand
CGGCGCCACCAACGGTGACGGTGTAGGAGGGTTGATCGACCGGCTCGAAGGTCTCGCTCAGCACTTTGGCGAAGATCAGCACCTCTTCGCCGCTGCCGTAAGACTTGCGATTGGTCTCCAGGCTGATACGCTTGTTCTGCCCGAGTAGACGCGACAGGGTGAGAAACTTGATGGTCTGCGACCAGAAGCGCCCGTGGTCCCGGCTACCGGCCTCGAGGCGCATGCGCCACAGGGATTCGGTACCGACGAACATGCTCTTACCGGCGCCGTAGGGCCCCCAGGCAACCAGGGGATAGTCCTGGACCGTCTCCGCTTCCTTGGGCAGGGTCACCAGCACCCGGGCCGACGGCTTGGCGCGGACCCCGGGCGGGATGTGGTGCAGGGGCGTGATCTTCTCCCATATCTCGATGGTCTCGTCCGCCGTGGCGGCCAGCGCTGTCGAAGGGCTGATCAGCCCGGCCTCGGTCAACACGGGGCGCGCCGTATCGGAGATGGGTTGCCACTGGCCGGCGGAAGCGGTGACCGGCAGAATGTCGGCGATCGGCGTATCCAGATAGCTCGTGGGAGCCGCCAGCGGGCCGGCAATCATCAGCAGCGAACCGCCGCCTTCCTTGACCAGCTTCTCCATGAGTTCCAGCTGCCGCGCGTCGAACTTCGACGAGTCGACGTCGCCCAGGATGATGAGGTCAAAGGCCAGGGCGTCGCTGACCTCTAAGGGGAACTCGGCCAGATAATCGTCGGAGATGTCCGGCAGCGCGGGGTCGCCCTCGGTCATGAGGAACTTGACGTTGAGGCGGTGGTCTCGCAGCAGGACGCGCCGCAGATAGCGGAACTCCCAACGGGGCTGTCCTTCCACGTAGAGGACCTGGATCTTCTCGTCCAGGATGCGCATGCTGTGGTCCACATGATTGTTGTCTTCGCTGGTTTCGCCCGCCAACGGGGTCACGGCGGTCTCAATCTTGACGGTGCCGCTCTTCATCTCCGGGGTGTAGGTAAGCTCGATGAACTGGCTGCCGCCGGTAAGGGCGAAGGGCTTGGTGGCGACCTCCTTGTCGTCAACCTTCACGACCAGCTGCGCAGTGTCCCCAATGTAACCGCGGGAGTCGACCTGGATTCGGAGCGGGACCTTGTCACCGGCGAAGATGACTTCCGGTGCGATCAGGCGGGGCACCTGAACGTCGGGCGGATCGGGAAGACCGATCCCAACACAGTACACCGGGATACCGCGCTGCTTAAGGCGTGCCGACGCCTCCAGCGGATCGGATCCCTCAACCCAGGAGAAGTCGCTCAGGACCACGACCCCGGCGATGGGCCGGCCGGCATAGCGACTGACCGCATCTTCCACGGCCGTACCGATCCGGGAACTCTTGCCGTCCGCGACCAGATCCGCGGTCCAGGCCAGAGGATCGTCATCGCCGCTCTGCGGTTGCAGTTCCTTGTCGAAGGTAAAGAATCGCAGCTCGTGCTTCTCCGAGAGCTTCTTCACCAGGTCGGCGTCGGTGTGGTGCAGTGCCGCCTTGGCCAACTCAAGGCGGGTGGCTGAGGTCACGCCGCTCTTCTTCAGAATCTTCTCGAGCAGCGCAATATCGTCCTTGTCCGTCCAAGGGTCGGCGGTCGCCATACTCTCGGAGG
>JAAEQG010001617.1 GCA_024231775.1 bacterium | reverse complement strand
CTCAGGGAGCTAGATTGATGACGATGATGAGCAAGCTTAAGACTCTAGGTGTTCTCGGCGTCGTGCTGGCGAGCGTTCTGCCGGCTCATGCGGACAACTGGGTCACGGGCACCGAAGGTGGGGCTGACACCGCCGCGAACATAAACACCAAACTCGCCGCTGGTGGAGGCACCGGAACGATCACCATCGACGATGCGAGCACCATTTTGGTTGATACCACCAATATCATCAACTGCACGGGCATCATCATATCGCATGCCAGCGCCGGGATCACTTTCTCAGACACGCGCAAGATCGTCTTCGCCAATGCCACGGGGGCCATCACCTTCTCGGGCACCGGTGCGCTTGCAATCGTTGGTGACTTCGCCACCGCGGGCTTTGACTTCGCCACCACGGCGGCGGCCAAGACCCTGACGGTTACCTCCGCCGCCGGCGGTACGCTCGACGACACGACCGTCTCCAACCGCATCCTGGTGGGCAACGGTAACACGCTCAAGATCGTCTCTGGCGGAACGCCGGTCATTAACTCGGTGGTGATTTCGGGCACGGCTACGCTGGACGTTGATTCCGGCGTCACGTTCACCGCGGTGAACAACACCGGCGCAACCCTCACAACGATCGACATAGCCAACGGTACCACGGCAAAGATCACCACGCCGACCCTGGCGACGGCCACGACACTCAACGGTGGGAATGCCACCAGCAGCCTCGAACTCGACGGGGCCAGCACGGTTACCGCCCTGACCGTTACCGGGACGGCCAAGCTGGACGTAGACGCGGCAACTACGCTAACCACATTGACCAATTCGAGCGCCACGCTGACTCTGGACGTTGCCAACGGAATCGCGCTGAAGGTCACGAATCCGGCGCTTACCGGAGGGGCCACAACCTTCAACGGCGGCAACGCCGCCGCCAGTCTCGAGCTCGACGGGGCCAGCACGATCAATGCGCTGACCGTAACGAACGCGGGACTAATCGATGTAGACGCAGCCACGACGTTCACAGCCTTAACGAGTGCGGTGAGTATGGGTATTAACGTGGCCGCCTCCACGACGGCCACTATCACCGCTCCGGCATTGTCCGCGGGCACGACAACGTTCACGGGTGCTGATGCCACCAGTGTCTTGAAGCTGGCCGGGGCCAGCACGATCAACGCCGTGACGCTCGCCACGGGGGGGAAGATCGACGTGGACGCTGCTACGACGTTTACCACGCTGACCAGTACGGTGAACTTCACCCTCGACATAGCGGCGGCTACGACGGTGATCGTGACCAACCCGGCGATGACCGGAGGGGTGACGACGCTGACGGGGGCAGCCGCCACGAGCGTCTTGAATCTGGTCGGCGCCAGTACGGTGAACAGCCTGACGGTCAACGGATCGTCCAAGCTGGACATCGACAACGCCACTACCTTCACCACGTTCACGCAGAGCGCTGACGTCGTCATCGACATAGCGTCCGGCAAGCAACTGACCGCTACGGCCAACCTGGGCAGCGGGACCAACACGCTTACGTTGACCGCTGCCGGAACGGTCTCCACGGTTCAAGTGGGTTCGGGCGAGACTCTGGATATCGATGCGAACGCCGCCATCACCACGCTTACGCTCGCCTCCGGGGCAATCGTCAATGTGGCCAGCGGAGTCACCTGGACCAAACAGCTCGACCCGGCAGGCAGCATCACCCTGGCTGGTGCGGGGACCATCGCAGACATGGACATGGCCGTCCCGGCATCGACCATAACCGCAGCATCGGGGGCGAGTGTGACAGTCACGGCTTTGGATCCGACGTTCGCGGGTGGGGCAGACACGCTGGTGTTCGCGGGGACCGGTGACGTTACGATGACCGCCATCGATTCGGGTCTTCCGGCGGCGGGGGACATCATTCAGAAGACCGGCACCGGTACGCTCACGCTCACCGCGGGAGTGACCACTCTGTTCGCCAACGGTGCCGTCATCCAGAAGCTGGATATCGATGGCGGGACGGTAGTGGTGGGGGTGGCTGGGACCAACGATGACATCACCTTCGAACAGGATGGTGATGAGATAACGGTGGCTTCGGGGGCAACGCTGACCACTTACGGCAGCTTCGCGGTCTCGGTGGGGAGCACGAACGTGAATCTGGACGCCGCGGCCGGGTCCACCGTGAACCTCAGTTCGATAAGTGGCGCCGAGACCTTCACGGGCCTGGCGGATGACGACTTCAATCTGCTGGGGACCGTCAATATCAATGGGGCTGACGGCGACTACACCATCAGCGACGCCTTCAACTACAAGTTCGGTAGCATCAATATCAACGCCACCGGCTCGCTGGTTAATAATCAGGCCGGCGGGGAAATGAAGTTTCTGCCCGACACGGCGGTCGTGCTCAACGGAGACGCGACCCTGACCATCAACGGACAGGCTAGCGGCACGCCGATCACTCTGGACACGACCACCGGGGCGGGCACGTTTACGCTTAGCCGGGGGGGCTCCAGTAACTTCACGATTGCCAACACCATCATGTCCAGGACCAGGTACTCCAGCACGACCGGCCAAACTGCTGAGTGCGAACTCAGCCTAACCGGTGTCAGCTACGTCACGGGCAACGTGGGCTGGGAGGGTGAGTGCGTCAGCACGGGCGGAACTACCGGAGGCGACACGGGCGACGACACTGGGGACGATACCGGTGACGACACGGGTGATGACACCGGTGATGACACCGGAGACGACACTGGCGACGACACCGGGGACGACTCCGGTGACGACACGGGTGATGACACGGGTGATGACACGGGTGACGACTCTGGCGAAGAAGCTACCGAAACCGCAGGTGACGACGGTACGGCCGAGGTGAGCAACGAGGAGGTCGAAGCTACGGTGGAAGGCGTTGGAGAAGGCACCGTCGTGGAGTTGGAAACGAATGCAGACGGCGACACTACACTGACGTTGAGTGACGCCGAGGGCGGCGAAG
This sequence comes from bacterium, assembly GCA_024231775.1. Taxonomy (GTDB): domain Bacteria; phylum Planctomycetota; class Phycisphaerae; order UBA1845; family UBA1845; genus JAAEQG01. The sequence continues at coordinate 5,858 of JAAEQG010001617.1, read as the reverse complement.
TGCTGACTCTGGACGTCGAGGGCCTCGGTGACGGTGGAACGATTGACGTGTCCGTCGATGACAGTGGCGACCAAACCGTGGTCATGACTGGTGCTGATGGAGGCACGGTTACGCTGGACCTGAACTCGCTTCCCGAGGGAACAGGCGTCCAGGTTTCCATGGATGACGAGGGCAATGTGTCACTGGCCGTCACCGATGAGACTGGGGAAGCCGCGGATGTCACCATTGAGGCCTCCGGCGTCGGAGACGATGTCATCTTCAGCGTCACCTACAACAGCGACGACGCAGACGCCGGGCGGATCGTTCCGGGCTTCCCGGGGCTAGAGGACGAGGAATCGCTGGGCGGGAGCGTCACGATCACCGCGGATGGGCTGACCGAAGACAGCATCGTCAACGTAGCTCTGACCTACGACGACGAAGACCTCACCGACATCAGCGAGGGAGACCTGCGGCTTCACCGGCTCAACGAGTCCACCGGTGTCTACGAGCCCGCGGGCACCAGCGATATGGGTGTGGGCGAGCCCACAGGCGAACTGGGCGATTACGGCGTGGATACGGCGTTGAACTCCGCTTGGGCAGAGGTGTCCTCGCTTGGCACGTTTGCGGTGGGGGTCCCGGACGACGGACTGGTCGATCAGACCGTCGTGCCGGACGCGGGCCAGACAGGCACCAGCCAAGGTTGCGGCGCCGGTGTGGCACCGTGCGGGGCTACGGGGATGATCACGTGGTTCTTCATGATGTTTGGCCTGGTGGCGATGCGTCGCCGGAACCACCGTGCCTGAGTCGCGCACGACCGAGCCCGCTACTCCGGCGGGTGGCATGGGCAAACTTGTTTGCCCGTGCGTCATCGGCGAGCTGCATGGGTAAGCAATGCTTACCCATGCAGCTCGCTTGGCAAGACTCGCCCCTTGGACTTCAACGCTCTCCGGTCCAAACACGGTCCGGAGTGGGGGGAGTGCTTGGGTGGTGGGCGTAGAGGGCGAGATTCAGGCGGTCGGTGGCGTCGAAGGAGAGGCCCTCTTGTTCGAGGCGGTGGCGCTGCAGAGTGACGTCGGCGTCTCGGCGGGGGAGAGAAAGGGGACATTCTACTTTTCTCCCGCTCGTTGGGTTCCCGATTCAGTGAAAAAAGTAGAATGTCCCCTTATTCACCCTTATTCACCCCAAAGCCGCCATCCTCCACCCCATAGACGCCCTCCGCCACGAGTGACACCAGATTCAGGATGACTGTGCGGGCAAACGAGTCTGGGTGCCCCGTCCTTGGCGTAGCCAAGGGTGGGGGCTCAGCATCGCAATCGGCGAGGGGGGTACCTGATTCTGACCGCACGAACGCTTGAACCTGCGCTCCGAAACTTGGAACTCGGAACCTTGAACTCTGAACTTGGAACTCCCTCCCCCGGGGTGGACAACGGATCGAACCGCGACTGTGTACAGATCCCTCTGCTCGCTCTGCCATTGGACTGAGGAGGAACTGAGCCCACTTGATTTCGGTGTCTTGATTCTGGTACACTTATGGCGGGACGCGCAGGTTGTTCATTGGGTATACACGCTGGGAATCACCTGCTGCCGGATTATTCTGCAGCGCCAACATGCCGCAGAAGCGTGGCTTGCGCGCGGGCAAAGTGTGCGTCGAAGGGACTGAGGCGGGTGTTCGAAGACGAGGTGGGCAGATGCGATATCGAGAGGGGCTGACGCGGCGGCGAGGTGCGGGCGATGGACGCGCGCGAACGTACACGCTGATCGAGGTTGTGGCGGTGGGCGCTCTGATCACAGGGTTGGCTGTTGTGCTGGGACCCTACGCGCCGGCGGAACCCGGTCAGCGCACGGCGAACGCGCTGCTGGACTGCAACGCCAACTCCGTTCCGGACGACGTCGACATCGCCGGCGGAACCAGTTGGGACTGCAACACCAACGGAGTTCCCGACGAATGCGAGGTGCAGCGGGCCAAGCTCCTCGCCGATGACGGCGACGTCGAAGACTGGTTCGGTTTCGCGACCTCCATCAGTGGAGAAGTAGCCGTGGTGGGCGCGCGCTACGACGACGACCATGGCTCTTGCTCTGGATCGGCTTATGTCTTCCGGTACGACGGGGTTGCCTGGGAGCAGGAAGCCAAGCTGGCAGCTGCCGACGGGGCGAAGGATGACTACTTCGGCCACTCGGTTTCGGTCAGCGGTGACGTGGCGATCGTTGGTGCGTACCAGCATGACGACCCGGTCGAAGATTCCGGCGCCGCATACATCTTCCAACGCGGCGGTTCGACCTGGGAGCGGGTGGCCAAGCTTGCGCCTGACGTCGTCGTAGATGAAGGACGTTTCGGCCACTCCGTTTCCATCAGCGGTGGCGTTGCCGTCGTTGGAGCGCCCGGCGACGGATACTGGGGATCAGAGTCAGGTGCCGCGTATGTGTTTCGGCGTCACGGGGCTGTCTGGGAGCTAGAGGCCAGGCTCGCCGCCGAGGACGGCGCACGCCGCGACGAGTTTGGCTGGTGCGTGTCCATAAACGGAGACATCGTGATTGTCGGGGCGCACGGAGATGACGACCACGGCGACTACTCCGGATCGGCCTACGTCTTCCGCTTCCATCCCGGCGACCCAGGTGCCTGGGAACAGGAGGCCAAGCTCACTGCGAGCGATGGATATCGCTACGATTACTTCGGCCACTGCGTTTCGATCGGTAGTGGCCTGGCCATTGTCGGGGCATTCCAGGACGATGACAACGGCTCCGCATCCGGGTCAGCCTACCTCTTTCGCTACCATCCGGGCGCGCCCAACCTCTGGGCGCAGGAAGCCAAGCTTACGGCGAGCGATGGCGCAGCTACGGACTACTTCGGACGCGCTGTCGCCATCATGCGTGGTACCGCCCTCGTCGGAGCGTACCGGGACGACGATCACGGCGACTCCTCCGGGTCGATCTACGTCTTCCGCCACAATCACGGTTCGCCCGGGGTGTGGGAACAGGAGAAGAAGATCACTGCCGTTGATGCTGGCGAGGATGACCGCTTCGGCCGCATCATCTCGGTCAGTGGACACGTTGCCGTGGTCGGGGCCTACCACGACGACGACAGCGCCGACAACGCCGGCGCAGCCTACGTTTTGCAGATAGTCGATGACTGCAACGGAAACGGTGCCCCGGATGAATGCGATATCGCCGGGGGCACGAGCAGGGATTGTCAGGCAGACCGCGTCGCGGATGAGTGCCAGCTCTCCGGAAACGACTGCAATTCGAACGGAGTTCCCGACGAGTGCGATATCTACGGCGGAACCAGCACGGACTGCGCGACCAACGGCATCCCGGACGAATGCAAGCCGGACTGCAATTCGAACGGGGTTGCGGACGAGTGCGATACTGCGGGAGGAACATCCGCGGATTGCAGCGGTGATCAGATCCCCGACGAATGCGACCCGGACTGCAACCTGAACGGTGTGGCCGATAGCTGCGACATCTTCATCGGCACTAGCCAGGACTGCAACGCAAACTCCGTTCCGGACGAGTGCGACTTGTCCGGTGGAACAAGTGCCGACATCGACCACAACGACATCCCGGACGATTGTCAGTCAGACTGCAACGATAATGGCGTCCCGGACCACCTGGACATCACCGCGGGAACCAGCCTTGATTGTGATTCCAACGGAATCCCTGATGCCTGTAACGTTACCCTCGGTGGATTCGCGACTCTGTCCACCACGACGCAGGACTACACCAGCAACGGGATCACGATTGCCAAGCCACCAGGCACCGAGCAGGGGGATCTACTCGTTGCAGTGGTGGTAAGGAGCGGCTTGGTGCTCGTGGATGCTCCCCCAGGCTGGGAACTGTTCGATCGGGGTGGTGTCCATGTTGGAACCGATAGTTTTGGCATGTTCTACCGCGTCGCCACCGCATCGGAACCCGATGCGTATACAATGACGTGGCAGAGGACGCCCGACCCGAACGAATCCGCGGGGGCAATCCTGCGGTATACTAACGTCTATCCCAAGGACCCGATCAACGCCGTCGAGTATGCGTCCAAGCCGGGCTACTATCCCGTGGCTGCGCCAAGCACCAGCACCTCGATCGACAAGACGCTCATCTTGCGCGTCTACGGCTCGTACGGGTCTGTTCTTCCTCCAGATCCCTACCCGGCAGATCATGCGGGGCGTTTCAACATACAGAGCAGCGCTAGCGGTTACGACGTGGTTCGCTGCGGCGTCGCCGATCGCATACAGGAATCAGCCGGCCCCACCGGGGCAGCGACATTTGAAGTGCCCTACTGTGAATCGTGGCGGGCGGTGACCGTGGCCCTTCGACTAGACACCCCCCGGGACTGCAACAGCACAGGTACGCCCGACTCCTGCGACATCGCTCAGGGAACCAGCCCCGACTGCAACTCCAACGACATTCCCGATGATTGCGAGCCGGACTGCAACTCGAACGAGGTGGCGGATAGCTGCGACATCGCCGGCAACACCAGCACGGACTGTAACTCCAACAGCATTCCAGACTCGTGCGACGTGGTGGGAGGAACGAGCGCCGATCTGGACGGCTACGGTGTCCCCGACGAATGTCAGCCCGACTGCAACTGGAACAACGTACCGGATGGCCTGGACATCAGCGCCGGCACCAGCTTCGACTGTCACACCAATGGCGTACCAGACGAGTGCGAGATGCTGGAGGCCAGCCTTGACTGTGACGGGGAGCTTCCTGGCAACAGGCTCCTTGTGTCTGTCTCAATTGACGGGCCGCTGGCTGTTGTCGGTGCTGCTGACCACGTCTATGATGGTCCACCTGGCGCCGCGCATGTCTACAGGTATCAACCCTTTGGCTCGCCCCGCTGGCTGCTGGAGGCTACGCTCACCGCCGACGATGGGCTGGATGGCGACCGTCTGGGGGCGGCGGTCTCGATCAGTGGGGACGTGGCTCTGATAGGCGCGCCGTACGACGACGGCGACGTCAACCTGGGAGACGCGGGCGCGGCGTATGTCTTCAGGTACAACGCGGAGACTGAATCCTGGGAGCAGGAAGCCAAGCTCACGGCGGCAGATGGCGCCGTGGGTAACCACTTCGGCAACACCGTGTCCATCAGCGGTGACGTGGCCATCGTCGGAGGTCCTGGAGCATGGAACTATTTTGCCGAAGCGGCGTATGTGTTTCGGTACAATGGGCTCACCTGGGAGCTGGAAGACAAGCTCACCGCCTACGATGGCGCAGACCGTGACGCCTTCGGCAGTGCGGTGTCGGTAAGCGGAAACGTGGCCGTAATAGGCGCACGCCTCGACGATGACCAGGGAGACGAGTCCGGGTCGGCTTATGTATTCCGCTACGACGGCTCCACATGGGAGCAGGAAGCCAAGCTCACCGCCGTCGATGGCACGGCGAACGATAGCTTCGGCAGTGCGTTGTCGGTATCAGGTGACGTTGCCATCGTGGGGGCAAGGCACGGCGACGCTTCTGGTAGCTACTCTGGTTCAGCCTACATCTTTCGGCACACCGGTGCAACGTGGGTGCAAGAGTCTCAGCTCATTGCAGACGACGGCGCCCCGAGCAACTACTTCGGTTCGTCAGTCGCGATCCGTGGCAACCTTGCCGTCGTCGGGGCAATCGGCGATCGCGAATACGGCTCCTACTATGGTTCTACATACGTCTTCCGCTACCACCCCGTCCCGCCCGGCGCTTGGCTGCAGACAGCCAAGGTCATCGGCGCTGATGTCGGATGGAGGCGCGCCTTCGGCTACTCCGTGGCGATCAGTGGTACTTGCATGCTCGTTGGAGTAAATGAATCGACCGACTGGAAAGGCGGCGCGAGAGGCAGCACAAGAAGCGGCGAAGCCGCGGCCTACATCTTCCGCATCCCGGACGACTGCAACGAAAACCTAGTCCCGGAT
>JAAEQG010001616.1 GCA_024231775.1 bacterium | reverse complement strand
TGTCTACCGCAGCAGCAAGGTCAAAGGACCATTCGAACGATTGACCGCGAAACCCTGGAAGCTCACGGTTTACAGCGACTTCCTGGGCGAAAACGAGAAGACATACCATTACCGCATCACCACCATCGACCGACAGAGCACCGAATCTGCACCCTCACAGACAGTCTCGGCTCGCTCCGTTACGATGACTGACAAGCAACTGCTGACGTCCGTCCAGGAGGCGACGCTGCGCTTCTTCTGGGAGTACGCCCATCCGGTCAGCGGCCTGGCGCGGGAGCGGCTGGGCAGTCGCGATACCTGCACCAGCGGCGGAACGGGGTTCGGAATGATGGCGATCGTCGTTGGGGTCGAGCGGGGCTTCGTCGAGCGAAAAGACGCGGCCGCGCATCTGCTCAAGATGGCGCGATTCCTGGAAACCCGCGCGGATCGCTATCGTGGCGCCTGGTCGCACTGGATCAATGGCGAGACCGGAAAGACGGTCCCCTTCTCGAAGTACGACGATGGGGGCGATCTCGTCGAAACCTCGTTCCTGATCCAGGGCATGCTGACGGTGCGGCAGTACTTCACCAGCGACGACCCAGTCGAACGGGAATTGCGTGAAACGATCACGCGGCTCTGGAGAGAGGTCGAATGGGACTGGTATCTCCGTGAGCCCAGCGGCCAGCGGCTGTACTGGCACCGGGCGCCCCGGCATGACTGGCGGATCAAGCACGCCATTGGCG
>JAAEQG010001615.1 GCA_024231775.1 bacterium | reverse complement strand
GACGTCCCGTCCGCTGAAAGGCAGTCGCCCGGTCAGCAGCTCGAAGAGCACCGTGCCGAGCGAATAGAGGTCACCCGCTGGGCCGACGTGCTCCTCGCCCACGGCCTGCTCTGGTGACATGTAGGCCGGGGTCCCGGCGAATTCACCGCGGGTTGAATCGGTGAGGAGCGTGGCGAGGCCGAAGTCAGTGGGACGGGCCCGGCCCCGGCCATCAATCATGATGTTGGCCGGCTTGAGATCGCGGTGCAGGATACCCTGCTCGTGGACCGCGCCGAGACCGGCACAGATTTGCCGCGAGACCTCGATCGCCTTGTCAGCCTGCAAGCGGCCGATGCGTTTGAGCAATGACGCCAGGTTCTCGCCGTCGATATACTCCATGGAGACGAAGTGTTGTCCCTCGGCCTCGATTATGTCGTGAACCCGGCAAACATTGCGGTGGGAGACCTTCCGTGCTACCCGGACCTCGTTATGGAAGCGGGCGAGCAGGCTCGGGTCGCCAGCCAGCCCAGGGGGAAGGAACTTCAGGGCTACTTCCTGGCGCAGCTTGAGATCCTCGGCCCGAAAGACCTCGCCCATACCCCCGCGCCCGAGGGCAGCAACTATTCGATAGCGCCCGGCCAGGATGGTGCCGGGCGAGAATCGCCCCTGGTCGAGCCCATCCCGAAAAGGGGGTCCTTCGCGCTTGGTTCCCCCATCCAGGTTTTCGGTCGGCGTTTGGGAAGCCCCCACAGGAAAACCGCAGGCCGAGCTGATGGAGTCCTCCAGGTCCTCGGCCGGCAGCGGCTTGACCTGCACGGTGCGGAGTGGACTCGTCGCCTCACCGGCAGCTGAGTCGGCTTTCATCGGGGGAGGTGAGCAGTCCTTGGCGTGGTCCAACGTCGTATTCCTCCCTGGTATCATACCAGCACCTGAGCCATGGGAGACAGGGAGACTCATGAAAACCCGTGTGGCGGCCGTAGCCGGTCTCGGTCTTGACATGGGGGCACGAGTAAGGCACGCTATGAGAGGATAGTAAGCGTTGTGGGAAAGCTCGGGCACGGATGCTCAAGCGTTCGAAACCTTGGGGGGACCTATGAGTGTGATATTCGGCGAGAATGTGATCTGCAGACAGGACGACGGACCAGACGTGGAGCTGGTTGTCTTCGGCGATGAGTTCTATGCGCGACATGAGACGACGGATGGTTACACAGTCGTCTTCGACAAGACCCTCGGGCTCTACTGTTACGCGGTGCTCAAGGACGGTTGTTTCGCCTCCAGCAGTATCCCGCTGACCAAGAGGCCGCCCTTGGACATCGGACGTCATCTACACGAGTCGGCCGAGGTCCAGGCCTATCGGTTCGAGCTGCGTCATCGGCTGATCAGACCGCCGGAGGAGTTCGGAAACGCCGACGTGAACTTCACCTTGGGGCCCGCGGACGGCCTTTTGGAGGGGCGACGGGTGAGCGCCGGCAATGTGCTTGGGTTGACGATCCTGGTTGAGTTTTCGGACACCAGGGCCGCGGTAACCCGGGACGACGTGAACGCGCTCCTCAACGGCGACAACTACAACCGCAATGGCAACTTCTCATCGGTGCGCGAATACTTCCGGCTGGTTTCCAACGGCCGCCTCGACTTCCAGAACACTGTCGTCGGCCCGGTGCGCCTGGCGCGATCCAAGAAACACTACGAGACCACGTCGTTCGTGGAAGAGGCGCTGCAGCTCGCGGTGGACGACCACGGTGTGGATCTCAGTCAGTACGACTCGAAGAACCAGGGCATCGCCGACGCCGTGAGTTTCATGTATGCGGGACGAACAGTGTACGGCGTCAACGGAAACAACAACAACCCGAGCTATCTTTGGCCCCACAACAGCGTTCGCAGAATCCGCATTGGCGACACTCGGACTCACTTCTACATGATGACGAGCTTGGGTCGCCGCGCTGTTGACATGAGCATCGGGACCTTCTGCCATGAGAACGGTCACATGCTGTGTCGGTTTCCCGACCTCTATGACTACGGCCGTCGGGATCAGGACAACATCAGGAGCATGGGGATGGGGCATTACTGCCTGATGGGCTCTGGCAATCACTTGAACCGTGGTCGAACGCCTGCGCCGGTGTGCGCCTACCTGCGCGAGCTCGTCGCTTGGGTCGACCGCGTGATCGACCTCGATAGCCCGCGGGTACACGAGCTACGACATGGGGATTACGGTACCATTGCCCGCTACCCGACCGCGAAACCGACCGAGTACTTCCTGGTCGAGAACCGCTCCCGTCGCGGGCTCGACGAATACCTGCTCTCGGACGGGTTGGCGGTTTACCACTGTGATCGGGAGGGATCGAACGAGTGGCAGGCGGGCACCGCGGCTCGTCATTACCAGTGCGCGCTGCTCCAGGCCGACGGGCGCTCAGACCTCGAGCGTAACCGACCCGCCGACCGCACCGACCTCTACTCCGCGGTGACCGGTGTTGCCATTTCGGCAGACACGATCCCCTCCTCGCAGGACTGGGCGGGACGGGACTCCGGGTTTGTCATCGCCAACATCACCGAGGCGGGCGAAGTCATGCGTTTCGAGACCGGTGAGCCTGAGCCGGTGGGTGAGCTGATCGCCGCGGGGAGGGTCACGGAAGACCGTCTGATCCCGGATGATGAACCTGAGGGCATCACCAGCGCGATCCAGATTTCCGAGCACGGGACGGCCAGCCGCATTGCCGTGTCGGTCGATATCATCCACACCTACATCAGCGACCTCGAAGTCGAGCTAGAGACTCCCTCGGGCGAAAAGGTCATGCTCCACGGACGAAGCGGGAGCGACGGCGACGACATCCGCGAGACCTTCACATCGCAGTCGGGACCGCTTGGGGAGGCCGTGGGTGAGGCCATCGAAGGTGCGTGGAAGCTGAACGTGCGGGACCTGACGGCCCGGGACGTAGGCCGCCTCAACGAGTGGAGTCTGGAGATCGAGTACACATCTGGCGACTCGATAGCGACTGCAGAGGTGACACCGAACCTGGTCATCCCAGACAACAAGAGCGGGGGGGTGGCGAGCACGCTCTCGGTTGCCGAGGCCGGCTCGCTCAAGGATATCGGGGTCGAGGTCGAGATCACCCACACGTTTATCCAGGATCTGGTCGTCGAGCTGGTCGCGCCCTCGGGTCATGCTGCGGTCCTCCACAACCGAACCGGCGGTAACGCAGACGACATCAGGAAGACCTACAAGCACTCGAACGCTCCGGCCCTGGCCCACTTGGTCGGGCAGGAGATTGGGGGCGCCTGGCAGCTCCGGGTCAAGGACCTCGAGGCCGGGGACGAGGGAACCCTGAAACACTGGGCGTTAAGGCTCCGCTATTGATCGACAGAGGCGCCGGAGGCCCCGGGCGGCAGGCCCAGCACGCGGGCCAGGGCGGGGATCAGGCACACTGATGCCAGCAGGCACATTGGCAAGCCGAGCAGCAGCCCGATGGCCATCGACTCGAGTCCTCGGTGGTCGGCAAACAGGAAGGTGGCCGCGCCCATGCAGGTGGTCAGGGTTGTCATCACGATCGCCCGGCCAACCGAGACCGTCGCCTCGTGGGCTGGTCCGGGGTGCTCCCGGATGCGGTGCACCATGTGGATCCCGTCGTCCACCCCGAGCCCGATGATCAGGGGAATAACCAACAACCCCATGACGTTAAAATCCAGGCCGATCCAGCACAGCAGCCCGAATGTCACGCTGGTGCCATACAGGACCGGGGCCAGCGCCATGATCACCAGGCGGGGGCTGCGGAGGTCGACAACCAGCACCATCAGGACAAACACCAGGATGCCAGCCAGGACCCACTTCATCCACGGCCGCTCGGCCATCAACATCGCCTCGATCGCCATCAGCAGACTGGTCGCCGACGGGTCGATTGCCCAGGCGGCCAGGCGCTGCTGCCGGGCTTGCAGCCCGCTCAAGGTAGGTCTGGCGGTGTAGGCGTAGACCAAAAAGCGACCATCTGGCGCCAGCAGCTGGGCCTTGACGACCTCGGGCAGCCCGTGCAAATCGGGGGGACCGGCGGCCCATGCATGTTCCAGAGCGCTCAGAAGCTCCCCTCCGACCCGCCCCAGGGGCATCGCCTGCATCGCCGCAAAGAGCTGGCGCCG
>JAAEQG010001614.1 GCA_024231775.1 bacterium | reverse complement strand
TCAGTCCGCGCGGCCGCTCAGACGCGAGCACCAAGATGATCGGGAATCGGGCAATCGGCACGATTGAGCCGGATCTGGTATGAGCTGCGCCAGGGGGCATGCCCATCCCGAAGGGTGAGCATGAGGTAGGCGCAGCCCCGCCCGCCTGGCGTTTGGCCATTGCGCGATGGCGAAGGAGAATCGAGCCCCCAGGTCCAAGCGAACCCGGGACGCCGGCATATGTCGCTCGGTCAGGACATCGCCAGGACCTGGTCCACGCACTTCTTGATCCCGGTGAACACCTCGGCTGGCCCTTTGCCCACCATGTACGCCGGCGTGCTGACGATCTTGTGGGCCTCGTCGACGACCATCTCGGTGGCGGGGCAGTCGCAGTGAGTGGCCCCCATCTGGTTCACCGCTGACGCCACACCCGGGTCCGTTCCGATGGTCAGCTTGGCAGCGATGTTCTTGCCGCCGACGATGCGGGCGAGCATGGCGGGGGCAATGCAGATCGCCCCGATGGGCTTCTTCTGTTCGAGCATGTCCCCGACCAGGGCTTCGACCTGCGGGTTGACCGTGCAGCCAGGCCCTTCTGTCGCGAAGGTGCAGAGGTTCTTCGCGGCGCCGAACCCGCCGGGAAAGATCAGCGCGTCGATGTCCTCGGCTTTGATCTCCGCCAGCGGTTTGATGTTGGCCCGGGCGATGCGGGCTGATTCGGTGAGCACGTCACGGGTTTCACGAGCCGGTTCCTGGGTCGTGTGATCGACCACGGCTAGCTTGACGCCGGCGGGCGCGCAGCACACGATCTCCGCCCCGGCTTGATCCAAAGCCAGCAAGGTGAACGTCGCTTCGTGAATCTCCGCCCCATCGAGGAAACCGCAACCGGAAAGACAGACCGCTACTTTCTTAGCCATTTGGGTAAACCTCCTTGCGAACGCATCCGTACCCAGGTCTCTCGCCTGACGATGCCGCGCGGGCTGAACAAGCTGCGAATCGAAGCTATAGTCCCGCCCCTGGTGGGCGGCGAACCCTCGCTTACCCGCCACCCACAAGGGGTGGCGCTACACTGCTAACCGCCCAAGCCGACAACCTGCCAAGCCCGCGGCCCCTGGCGAATCCACATCTCCACGCCGAATGATACCGCTCACCACGCTCAGCGCCCATGCGCTCGAACGGTCTCGATAACGCGGGCCATCTTGGCGGAGGGCGGCCCCGGTTCGCGCAGCCCGCTCCAGCGGCGTAACGCCGCGCTCGCCCCCTCCCAGTCCTCTCGCTCCACCGACAACAGTAACGCAAAGCGCCAGGCGCGCACGGAATCCGGAAACCGCTCCGCCATCCGCTCCACCTCCGTACCCACCTCTGTCAGCCGACCCGCACGATGCCTGGTCGCCGCCAGTCCGAGCAGACCGTGATAGCTGTCGGGCTGACGCTCAACCACGCACTCGAACACCTGATCGTGAGTCTCCCAACAGCGGCTGTAGGGGATGGACACTGCCACCAACAGGGCGGCGGCGAGGGTCGAACCCGCCAGGCTGATCCGCGGCGCCCGCACCGCCAGCCCACCGCACAGCACCGCCAAAAACACGCTCGGCAGATACATCCACCGCTCCGCATACAACCAATTAGCTGCCGGAAGGAAGTGACAGGGCACGATCACCCCCAGCAGGAAGAACGCGACCGGAAGCCAGATGCGCCGTCCCTGCCGCCAACCGAACACCGATGCCCCAAGAAGCCCGACAACCACGATCGCCCCCCCCAGCACGTCAGCCCGCAGCACGGAGTCCGGCAACTCGAACCCGCCGACGCTCCAGATCGGGCATAGCGGGCTCGCGGCGAACCACTGACCAACGCATAGCCAGAGCAATGCGAAAGGCGTAGCCGCCTGCGTCGTCAGCGACGCCTCGCGCAGCGGATTGGCGAACAAGTTGATGAACCCCTCGGGCAAAGTCGTACGCCCCCCGAAAACCACCCAGCGCATGAACAGGAACACCGCCAGCGCCAGCAGCAACCCCAGGTGGTGCGACGCCAATACCCGACGCAGGAAGTCGCGACCCGACTCCACTCTTGACGCCGATCGCCGCTGCCATGCGTCGAGCAGCACGATCGCCGGCCACGCAATCACGGCGTGCTCCTTCGCGCCCAAAGCCAGCAAGAACAGCACCGCGGTGCTCAGGTGATACCCCGCCGAGGGCACCGCCCGGCCCACGTCCCGTCCGACATGCCGTACCAGCAGCCAGGTCACCAGCACCGCAGCCAGCAACTCCGCCCGCCCCACCACCAACCCGAGCACCTCCGCGTGGAGCGGATGCACGGCGAACAGCACCCCCGCCACCCAACCGGCGCAACCGCACTTCCACCAACGCCGTGCCAGCCCCGCCACCAGAACCGTCGCCAGGGCGTGCAACAGCAGGCTCACCAACCGAAAACCCGCTGCCCCGCTACCCCCCAGCGCCCAGTTGAGCTTGAGCGTCAGCAGCGTCAGTGGGCGATACAGCGGATCGAAAGACTGATCCGCAGGCCAAAACGGAGCGGTGAGCACCTCGCCCCAGCGTCCGGAATCAGTCACCAGCGTGTTCTTAACCACGACGTACCGATCGTCATAGACGAAGGGGTAACGAAGCGTCTGTGCGAACGTCCCCACGGCAACGGTTGCAAGGGCGAGATACAACAGCCCCTCGCGCCACCGTGTGGTAGCGCAGCCTGCGAGCTTGTCTGCTGGTGGCGAGTCCATTTCGGGCGCCGGTTATACGCCCTCGGCGTGGTTTTGTCAGTCGTTACTGGAGGCTATCCCCAAACCCCTCTCCCCAGCGAGGAGAGGTTGGGAGAGGGGCGTAGCTGCGGGCCGTCCGAGCCGCGCCCGTCAGGAAGCGGTCTTATCGCGAGAACGTCTGTCTCTGACATCTCCGCTCCCTCACGGTCGCGGCTCGGTTCGGTAGACGCCCTCGGTACCCGCCCATTCCAGACGACCACGACCTCGCGACTACCGGGAGGCAGGGACACCATTCGGTCGGTGAACTGCTCCCACTTCTGCCCGTCAACCGTCACCGTGGACGGGCTTCCGACCGCCGGCAGACAAAGCCGATACCCCCCCGGCGGCTGGGCCGAGCCGTCGATCTCCACCATGAGTCTACCACCGGCGGACCGGGCTTTGACACCCACAGTCCCGAACCAGGTTGGGAACCGCTCCAGCCGCACGCCGGTTCCCTCTTCCAGCCACGCCGGGGACACGCCCGCAAGTAGCACCAACTGGTCACCGTCCTCATGGATCAGCATGTCGCGCACCGCGTTGATGAATCCGCTTCCCACCCAGGTGTGCGGCATGTCACCGATGTAGCGGGGCTTTGCGGGGTCGCGCCACACCACCTCCGCCCAGTGGTTCCAGGTCTTGGGGCGCTGGTTTTCCATGAAGAACTGAAGCAACGCCTGAGCCCGGTCCGGCTGTCCCAGGCGCGTAAACGTGCTGATCAGGCGGAGTTCATAGGGGGTGTAGTTCTCCCACTCCGCCGTGCCATCGCGGCGTTTGCTGAAGAAGTCGTAGTAACGCTCGAAGGTGTTGGCGAGCTGCGGTTCGGGGATCCGGCCCAGTTGGTTGCACGGATAGACCCCGATGGATGTGGAGGTGGCGTCGAAGTCGCCGAGTTCCACGCAGCCGGGAATGAAGTCCACTCCGTGCGTCCGCATCGCCAGGCGCATCGAGTCGTACAACGACTTCCGAAAGGCGTCGCGCAGGGCGGCGAAGCGTATCTTCAGATCGGTACGTTCCAGCACCTCGGCGATGGTCGTCGCGTCCTCCAGGCCCTTGAGGACGAAGAAGCAATCCCAGTAGGAGTGCATGGGCTTCGCACAGTACCCCTCGTGGCTGATGGACTCGGGCACCAACCCGTAGCAGGCCTTCTGGATTGCACTGCCGTCTCGATACGTTGCGGTGAGACGTTCATTCCGGATCGACTCGAGGTAGTCCACCGCGGCGGTGACGTAGGGCAGGTGTCGTTCGAGAAACGCCTTGTCCCGCGTATAGCGATAGTAGGTCAGTATGGTGTAGATAAGTTCGCCGTGGCTGTCGTGCTCGGGGACCGGGTCGGGACCTCGGGAATCGACGATGCAAGGAACCTTGCCGTTCTCGTACTGGTACGGTGCATACCAGTCCAGGTACTTGCGGACCATCTCCGGGTGACCGGTGGCGAGCAGCGCCGTTGAAGTCAGGGCTCCGTCGCGGATCCAACTCCGTTCGTAGGTGCGCGACCCGGGTTGGATGGCGGGTCCATCCGCGTTGATCAGGATGTACGCCTGGGTGGTCTTGAACGTGTTGACTATGCGCTCCGCCGACGGAGGCAGGTCCAGGGTCACGTGGTCGAGTCGACCGCGCCACGCATCTCCGGCGGCGCGCAGAGCAGCCTGGGCGGCGGCTTCAATGCTCGGATGGTCCTTTCGGTCACGCAGCACTTGGTTGTGGAAGGGGGCACAGACGACGACTGTGCGGCTGGCTCCGGGGGCGAGGTCGAACGGAAAGGTCATCGCCGCCGAAGCCCGCCGGGCCGGGTCGGTCGTTTCCTGGCTGGCGGGGAGTCGCCCTGCGGAAAGGTGTTCGACGATCTCACCCTGGGCCAGGGCGGAGACTCCGCAAGCTGTCGGCGGGACCCACGGGACGATGGCTTGGTGTTGGTTGACCATCAATCGACCGTCCTCGAACGATATTGTGTCAACCGATGACACTCCGCCGACCAAGCCCAGATCCTGCCAGGGAGGCAGGACCTGAAACGGACGCACCGCCAGGGCGAGTTTCCCGGTGCGGCGACTGCCCGAGTTGTGCAGACGGTATATCCCCAGAAGTTCAGACCGATCCGGCGGACCGTCCGCCAGGGCGGTGATCTCCAGGGTCAATCCTCCCACTTGCCAGACTACGGTTGGAATCGGAAGATGATCCTCCACCAGGCGCTGACTGATTTCGGCGTCCGCCCAGGTGACCAACCGCTCATCCATCAGCAGGAAGGGCTCGACGCGGCAGCCGCCCTTGTCCACCTCGATAGCTCCATGAACGTCGATCAGGGCTTCCTTCTCATCTCCGGGCACGCCTACCACGGTCCACGGCGTTTGCTCGCCGAGCAGGTAGCGGGGATACCAGCCGCGCTTGGATTCCCGGGCGATGGTCTCGAACATGCCATTGGGAGATTCGGCGAAATCGACCCCGAGGATACGCAGGCTGCGCAGGTGGACGCCACGGTCACGGTGAACGGTCTGAACTTCCAGACGAACCTGGCAGGCTTCGGCATCCGGTAGGGGGACGAAGTCGCGGCCGCCGTTACCGCCTTGCACGATCGCTCCCTGCTCCCAGCGCGTTCCGTCCATCGAGTGGGCCACGCGGTAGTCAACCGCATAGTCGAGCGGTCCCCAGTCAATGGCCAGCCCGCCGAACGCGCACACCTTACCGAAGTCGATCAGCAGCCCCGGGGTACGGTCCTCCGGAGCGCTTCTCCAGTCGAGCAGACCATCCGTACCGAGGCTGAGCTGCTTGTCTTCGCCCCCGAGCCGCGAGGACACCGTCGCGGTCAACTGCTGGGGTACTTCTTGAGGTACGGGCAACGCCTCGAATGTGAGCGAGTCGAAGAGCACCGATCCGCATCCCCCAGAGCCTGCGGCGATGGCGAACTCGATGGCTCTCACCCGCTTGAGCGGGGCGCCGCCCGAGGGGCCCCAGGCGAAGCGGAACTTCCGCGCCGGGTAGGACCGGCGGGTCCACCGCTCCGGAAACTCGAAACCATGGCGGTTGACCCACCAGACGTTCTCTCCGGACTCGTCGATCAGTTTGAACTCGAGGTTGTTGCGCGGAGCGTCGCCGCGTATGGAGAACGAGAACCGGTAGTTCTCCGGCAGGTCCAGCTCCAGCGCCCGCCGCACCACGCAGAAGCCGCCGCCGGTACGGAAGTTGAAATCCAGCTTGAGGGCTGACCCTTTCTCCCCCGGAACGCACGAGACTGACGCGTCGACACCATCGGGGGTGATGACGGACCATTGCCCGACTCCATTGAAATCATCCAGGTTGACCGGGCCGGCGGCGAGCGCATTCAGGCTCAGAAACAGGACGAAAGCGCTTGCATCGGAAACGCGAAACATGAACCGGACCATCCTTCCCGGAATTACGCAACTCGGTGAAGAGCAACGAAGGGCTTATGATCTTCCCGCCGACGGTCCATCGCCGGGTTACTTGGTGACCTCGAATCGTCCCTCCAGGCCTTCCGCCGAGCTTGGGCCGATCCATACCCGAAACTCGCCCGGTTCGGTGACGTACTTCATTTCCGCGTTGTAGAGGCCCAGGTCGGCGCAGGCCAGCGTGAAGCTCACCCGTTTCGTCTCTCCGGGCGCCAGGAAGATGCGCCGGAATCCGCGCAGTCGCTTGACCGGCGGAGATACGCTGGCGACCACGTCGCGCACGTACAGTTGCACGATCTCGTGTCCCGGACGCTTACCCTTGTTGGCTACCACCGCGCTGATCGTCACCTCCCCGCCGGGAGGGATCTTCCGCGCCGAGACCTCGAGGTCCGCATACCCGAACGTCGTGTAGCTCAGCCCGTATCCGAACGGAAACAGCGGGGTGGTGGGCGTGTCCAGGTACTTGGAGGTGAACCCATCGTTGTCTGCCGGCGGTCTCCCCGTGTTCTTGTGGTAGTAGTAGATGGGTACCTGGCCGACATTCCGCGGGAACGTGATGGGCAGTTTGCCCGACGGATTGAAATCGCCGAAGAGCACGTCGGCCACCGCATGGCCGCACTCATTACCCAGATGCCACGTCTCCAGGATCGCCGGGACGTGTTCAGCCGTCCACCCGATGGACAGCGGACGCCCGTTCATCAGCACGACCACTACGGGCACCCCGATGGCGTGGACCGTCTCGACTAGATCGCGCTGCACCCCGGGCAGTCCCAGTGACGTGCGGCAGTGGGCCTCGCCGCTCATAGCCTGGCCTTCACCGACGACGAGAACCACCGCGTCCGCCTGCTTGGCGACGGTGAGCGCCTCGACGAATCCGGAGCGGTCGTTCCCCTCCAGTTCACAACCCTTTGCATGGAGCACCCGGGTCTCCTTCGACACCGCCGACCGGACTCCCGCCAAGACGTCTACGGCTTCGCCCCATCCGCCGATGCCCGCCCACGTGCCAAACGGATCCTTGCGATTGTCCGCCAATGGTCCGAGTACGGCTATCGTCCCGAGATCTTTGCCCAGCGGAAGAAGATCGTCGTGGTTCTTCAAGAGCACGATAGAACTGCGGGCGACTTCGCGGGCCAGGGCGAGGTGCTCCGGCGTCAGGCACACCTGCGCCTCGCGCTGCGGATCCACGTAGGGATGCTCGAACAAGCCCAACCGCGCCTTCGCCTTCAGTACGCGCCGGACCGCACGATCGATCACCGTCTCCGATATCCGCCCGCTGCGAATCTCCTCCGCCAAATGGGCGCGATACACGAACGAGCACATGTCCATGTCCACCCCCGCAGTAATCGCCAGGCGGGCGGAGTCGGCAGGGGAGGCGGCGATCCCGTGCTGGACGAGTTCGCCAATCGAGTCCCAATCGCTGACCACGAAGCCCTCGAACCCCCACTTCTGACGGAGGACCTCGGTAAGGATGAACGGATTGGCTGTCGCGGGGATTCCGTTGAGATCGTTGAAGGCACTCATGAACGTGCCCACCCCCGCGTCGACCGCAGCTTTGAACGGGGGAAGATAGACTTCGCGCAGTGTCCGCTCGGAGACGTCCACCGTGTTGTAGTCCCGACCGGCTTCGGCGCCACCGTAGGCGCAGAAGTGCTTTGCGCAGGCTAGCAGACGGTCTGCCGCCGCAGGGTCTTCGCCCTGGAAACCGCGGACCCGCGCCGCCGCCATCACCGCTCCCAGGTAGGGGTCCTCGCCGGCGCCCTCCGCCACGCGGCCCCAGCGAGGATCGCGGGCGATGTCCACCATGGGGGCGAAGGTCCAGTGGATACCCGCCGCCCGGGCTTCGGTAGCGGCGACGGCTGCAGCCCGGGTAACCAGGTCCGGATCCCAACTGCACGTCTCCGCCAGGGGGATGGGGAAGATGGTCTTGTACCCGTGGATGACATCCAGCCCGAAGATGAGCGGGATGCCCAGACGCGACTCCTCCACCGCCACTCGTTGCAGGCGGTTGACCCGCTCAGCCCCGTGGACGTTGAGAAACGAACCCATCTGCGCGCCGCGGATGGTAGCCAGGAACGCTTCGGTCTTCTGCCGCGCCTCCGGAGTGTCCGCATCGTCGATGTCGTCCCCGGAGCGCTGGGTGAGTTGGCTGAGCTTCTCCTCGAGGGTCATGCGCTCGAGCAGATTCTCGATCCGCACCGCCGACTCACCATCGCCGCCGGTCCGCACCGGGTCTGCTCCGAGACCAGGACCGGCCCAGAGCACCGCTCCCACCAGAACAGCCCAGAGAATCTCGACCTGCCGCTGCGTTTTGACCTCTTGCATGGACGATGCCCTCAACCGCATGTGATCCTCAAGTGTGAAACCCGCCGTTCCGCTTCTGTCTGCGGATTCTGCAAGCGAAATGGCGCTGCGCCAACCCCGGTGTCCCTCTACAAAGAGGTGCCCGGTCGAGCGGACTCCACCGGGCACCCTGTGCATCCTGTCTATTCCGCGTCCACGTTCAGGCTAAGGACCGGTCAGCCTCGGCTGGAAGTACGCGTAATCGGTCAGATCGACATCCTCGTCGTCGTCACTGTCGAACACCGTGCAATTCCAGCGCAACGGGGTAACCCCGTCTCCGGAGTAGCACCGCTGAAACTCGGCGAAGTCCGCGAGGTCCTCGTCGTCATCGCCATCCGCATCGGCGCCGTCGAAACCGTTCAGCACCACGGCTTCGCAGACATCGAAGTAGGCCACACCCGTCCCGGTAGTCCCGGCCGCCACCAGGTTCACGAAGCGCGGGATCGCCTGCGTGTCCGCCGGCATGGTGAAGTCGATGAACAGGTCGATCCACGTGTCCTTCGGGCTGGTGGCGGTGATCGTGTTGTCACTGGGGCCGGCGGTGATGTCGATGTCCGGCGGCAACGATCCGCCCACCCACTCCACCTTCACGCCCGCTCGGCCCGTTCCCGCCAACGGATTGGCAGACGTGTGCCGCATGTAGGCCGACACGGTCAGGGTGTCGCCCGTGGTCACCGCAATGTCCTGGATGATTCCCGCCGGCGCATCCCCAAACGCCTTCATGCTCGACTCGAAGAGTTCGTCCGGGTAGCCGGGGACTTCGAAGTCGCTTTTCTGGGCTTGGGAAACGCCCGGTGTATTGAACTCCTCCCAGTCGTCCAGCCCGTTGGCACCTCCCTGACCAAGCTCGAAGCTGGCGTTCGAGAGCTGGTTGGATCCCGGGGCACTGGCCAGCTCAGCCCACGCCGCATCGACGTAGACCGCTCCGTTGGTGGGTGTGTCCGCGTTCACGTAGATCATTACCACCCTCGCGAAGTTGGCTCCGTCGGGCACCGTCAGCCCGGTCGTTCCCAGATCAACCAACTCCCAGGAGTCCACCGGGGAGGATTCGCCAAACGCCAGGTTCTCCGTTGGCGGAGGAAGCGACGAACCCGCCGGCGGGGCGAACTCCAGCTTGATTCCGGCGCGGGCGTCGTCCGTCAGCCCGTTCGTCGACGTATTGAATACTTTGGCTTTGACGAGGATCCGATCACCCTCGTCGAGCACCTTCATCTCCTGGTACAGTCCGGAGTAGACTTCGGTCGTTCCGATCGCCACACTGGCGACGCCATGCTGGGCGTGGTCCTCCGACTTCTCCTGGTCGTTGAACCCGCTCCAGAAGTCGATTCCGAAAGGCGATTGCGCGCCGACGCCAGCCTGCTCGAAGTCGGCGTTGAGCAACGCGTTCGCTCCGCCATTGACCGTCAGCGAGCAATCGTCCCAGTACGCCGAGCCACTCGCGATCCCGCTCCACAGCCACAAGCAGGTCATGCGGGCCGCCACCGCATCGGCGGGGGCGGCGTGGGGTCCGACGCTGGCTGGAATCCAGGTGTCCGCCGGAGAGGCTGCGTCGAGCACGAACAGGATGTTCGTACCGCCCGTAACCGTGCCGTTAGCTCGGTAGAACTCCAGCACGATCGCAGCCTGGGCATCGCCGGAGAGCTTGTCCGCCGACCGGGTGTACAGGCTGGCACCGATGACCACCGAATCACCGGAGGAGACGGCAACCTCCTGGTAGGCCAGCTCCTGCGGTTCACTGGAGAAGGCTTTGAGGGAGTAGCCCTCGCCAACCGGAACCAGGTTCGCCTCCGCCGAGCGTTCGACCACCGACCCTTGCAGGGTCCACTCGGCGGGGATCATCGGATCCTCGCTGAGAGATCCTTCGCCCTGCTCCATGCTCCCGTTGAACAGGATGTTCTGAGCGGCCCAGGCGGCGGGGGCGAACAACAGCGTAACGACGAGAAGACCGAGAATCTGTCGAGACATCGCAAAGCTTCCTTCCGGGGCAGCCTGCCCGGCAAAGCCCCTTGGTGGGTGAGAGAGTAACCCCAGGTCGCTCACCCTTGGCCTGAGTATCCTGACTCCACTCCCTCTCAGGGAGGGGGTGGGGGAGGGTCGTTCCTCCGGGCACGCACGCATCTGGGATTCTCCAGGATCCTAGCCCGAGGAGTTCCAGATAGGTTCTAGTAGTTCTGAGCACCATCGACCGCAGGGCGGCCGTCGCTCAGTCCCCATGCCCAATACGGCCGATTGCCGAACTGGTCCTTGTCCTTCGCCTCCTGGTACGAGGGCGGATTCCTGTCGTAACAATCGTCCTGGGCACGCCACTCCACGTGGGCGTCCACGAACATCAAGTGCTTACCGCCGTGGTGACGCGAGACCTCGTGGAGCGCGTCCGCCATCATCACCGCCGAATCCGGATACGGAATGTTCGTGATGATGTTCCCGCTGATCGAAGGGATGTCCGCCGCCCCCAGACTCCAGTCGTTAAACCAGAACTCGGTGTAGACGTCCTCGATGTAGTCGCGCTGCGGGTCCATCAGGTCCTCGAGGGTGACGAAGGGGAAGGCCCGCTGGAGGTACAGCTTCTTGAACCACTGGTCAGCTTTCAGGGCGTTGAAGTGGCTGATGCGCCCTGCTCCTTCACCCTGCTTGTATTCCCGCACCGTCCATGAATTCCGCGCCCCCGCCTGTCCACGACCGGACGATCCGGCGTGAGGGCAAACGTAGATGTCCAGGTTCTTGATATACGGCAAGAAGTGGAAGATCTGGTGATACTGGCGAAAGGGGGCGCTGTACTGATCGTCAGTGACCTTCTTACCCTGGATCCAAGGCAGCCGGTCCGCGTTGTCCTGCATGTAGTACTGGATGGCGATCCCGAGTTGGTGCAGGTTCGAGCGGCAGCTTGCGTCCTTGGCCTGGTCGCGGGCCTTCTTCAGCGAGGGCAGCAGAATCGCGATCAACAGGGCGATGATGGAGACCACCACCAGCAACTCCACCAGGGTGAACCCTCGGCTTCGGATCTTGCTTTGCATCGCACCAGCCATCCTTTGCACGCTGCTCCGCCTCCATTCGCGGTTCGACCGGCGTGACGGCGTCAGCACCCGCCACGCCGATCGAACCTTACGCCAAACCTCTACCTGCATATCGGCAGGGTGAGGGCACCCGCTATCTCACTCTACGCAGGACCGCCATCCCGCCCAGCAGCAACAGAGCCAGACTGGCCGGCTCGGGGACAAACACGATGTTGTTCCAGTCCGCCCGAACGTTGTTGGCCGAATTGCCCACGTCGATATACGGCTGGAAGTGACCGCCCACCCGGGCATCATCGAGCATGCCCCACGTGCCCTTGCCTTCGGCCGCGTTCCCTTCATCGAACGCGATTACCCCGCTGGTGTAGTCCACGCTGTTGTAGGTTACCAGGTACTCGATGGTCCCGGGGTCGCCGGCGCTCAGACCGTTGGGCTTGTAGTCCATGCCCAGGCTGATCGTGTCGCCATGCACGTAATTGATGCCGAACGTCCCGGTGAAGCTGAAGAACGGCAGGCGACCTCCGAAGCAGGCAATCTCGCCATCCGTGCTGCGCACGTTAAGGCGCCCGTCCACATCCTGCGACCACCAGGGGGCAATCTGTAGACTTGCTTCACCCCTTCCGGTTCCGCTGATCACCACATCGGCCGAGAAGGAGAAGCGATCCGCGTTGTTGAACGTTGCGGGGGTGAAGTTGTTCTCCGAGAACCGCCAGTTGTGCAGGTTGGCGAACTCGCCGCCTGCGCCGTCACCGTCCAGCTCGGCGTCCTGAATGTAGACGTTTGCCGGATACGTGTCTCCGAAAGTGAGTACGGAGTCCGAATCGTCGTTCCAAATCCGCGTCTGGATGACCGCGCTGTTGACGGCAGGCGTGGCCCACACGTTCGCCACGCCGACCGCTGTGGTTACGATGAGTGCCATCATCGTCCAGGCGGCCAATCGCTTAAGTGGGAGTTGCCTCATACCTTCATCCTCCTGTTCGAGAGAGAGAGCGATTTGCCGCCCAACAGGAACACCCCGAGGCGGCAGACCAGGGAACAGCCTCCGCGTCCCTGGCTGAGAGCATGTCATAAAGTATATCACTTCACCAGGGCATTGCAAGCGCTTTCATAAAGTGTTAGAATATTCCCCAGGACGAGCGAAAACGAGTCTCAAACGACGCCCGCATGTGTGGGTGACGGTACGTAACTCGCTTTCGCATAGTAGCTTACCGCTGATGTGCCTGTTTCTTCCCGCCATCGGCATCGAGTGTGGCCCATGCTCCGAAGGACCCCGGGTCCGATGGGGACCGCTTCCGTAGCGACCGGCGGATATGATGGTGAAGGCAACATGGACTCTCCGGAGCGACCGAGCATGAAACCGGCTTTCCCCAGCGGGTTCCTATGGGGGGCGGCGACCGCAGCCTACCAGGTAGAAGGTGCCGCCGCCGAAGATGGCCGAAGCCCCAGCATCTGGGACGTCTTCTGCCACACCCCGGGCAACACCCTCTGCGGGGACACCGGCGACACCGCCTGCGATCACTATCACCGCTTCCCAGAAGACGTGGAGTTGATGCGTACGCTCGGGCTGGGGGCCTACCGATTCAGCGTCAGTTGGTCTCGAGTCATGCCCTCGGGCACAGAACCGATCAACTCCGCCGGGTTGGGTTTCTACGACAAGCTGGTGGACTGCCTCTGTGAAGCGGGCATAGAACCATTTGTGACGCTTTACCATTGGGACTTACCCAACGCGCTCCAGGCGTCTTCTGGCGGGTGGCTCCATGCGGATCTCCCTCGCCGGTTTGCCGATTACGCGAACGTGGTCTTCGACCGCCTCGGCGACCGGGTGCGGTTCTGGCTGACGATCAACGAACCCTGGTGCATCGTGGATGGCGGCTACTTCACCGCTCAGCATGCTCCGGGCATCGAGGATCCCGCCCTCGGTTACGTAGCCGGTCACAACTTGATGCGCGGTCACGCCTACGCGGTGGCGGCTTATCGAGCGTCCAGGCACGGGACGGGGGCGATCAGCTTCGCACTCAACAGCAACTTCGCCTATCCGGTGAGCGACTCCGCGGCGGGCCAGGCTGCGGCGGACCGAGCGGTGGAGGGGTTCGCGGGCTGGTTCGGAGACCCGGCGTACCGAGGGGAGTATCCCTCGGTCATGCGGGCGCGTCTCGGGAACCTCCTGCCTGAATTCTCGGAAGAAGATCGCGAGTTGCTGCGCGGGTCGATGGACTATCTGGCGGTGAACTACTACACCAGCGACTTCGTTCGCCACGCCGTCGGCGCCGGGCCGATGGAGTATGAACGCATCCCCCAGCCCGATCGGCTGCACACCGAAACCGGCTGGGCGGTGGTTCCGGATGGCCTGCGTGATCTTCTGTTGTGGTTGACGAAGCGCTACCCCGAGCTCCCGGTGTACATCACCGAAAACGGGGCAGCGTTCGCGGACACCGCCACGGACGACGGCGAGGTTGATGATCAGGCCCGCATCGCTTACCTGCGCGCGCATCTCGACGCGGCGAGCCGCGCCCGGGCAGGGGGCGTGGATTTGCGGGGCTACTTTGCGTGGTCGTTGCTGGATAACCTGGAATGGTCGCATGGTTTCTCGAAGCGCTTCGGGCTGATCCGATGCGATTTCGAGACGCTGGAGCGAACCATCAAGGCGAGCGGGCACTGGTATGCCGATGTCATTCGTAACGCTCGGTCGCAGAATCATGGGATAGAAGCCGGGACCGAGCAGCCGGTCCGAGGAGGTGTGTCAGGATGAGAATGAAACTGCGGAACGACAAGCCCCAGTCACAGCAGTCACCCGCGCCCGCGGTTTGGGTTCCGGCGCTCCTGGTGGTCCTGCCGATGGCGAGCTTCGGACTGATGTCGCCCGTCCTCGCGGGTACGCTTACCGCGCTGGCCAGCTACGAGCCTTCCGAGACCGACCTGACCCTGACGCCGCATGTTGGGGACCTCGGACTGGATCTGTCGATTGTGCCGGGTGGCGTTGGCGGAGTCCCGCCAGCCACCGACGGTGCCTACGTCGTCAAGCTCGACTTCGCCGGAGAAGACGGCAAGGTCGAGTTCAGGCACGACTGGTCGTCGTCCACCTACGATCTCAGCGATCAGGATGAGTTG
>JAAEQG010001613.1 GCA_024231775.1 bacterium | reverse complement strand
GTCCAGCCCCTCGGCGCGGGCGATCTGGCGGACGTAGGCCACGGTCTCGACGTTCGTGTTCTCGTAATAGTCCTGCCCAAAAGTGCCGCTGTTGAGCAGAATGCGCACGCTCGCGCCCCGGCGGGCGGCAGTGATGTACGCTTCCAGGCGCAGGTTGGGGTCGCCGCCGGGATCGTCTCCCCAATCGACGTGCTCGTACAACTGCTCGACGTAGACCACGTCGCCCGCACCTGCCCGGCTCACCAGCCCCAACAGCGCGTCCGACCGGCGCAGCGCCGCCTCTGGCGCGGTGAAGAGTTCAAAGCCAAACTCGCCGTTCACCGCCAGCGGCTCGGGGAATTGCACCGTGTAGGTGGTATGGTCGGCGCAGACCAGGGTCGGCTCAAAGGCCGGGTCCGGCGGTCCGTACTTGGCAATGTAGGAGGGATTGGTGTTCCAGCGCAGGACGTCGTTGTGGTAGGCTGGGTCCAGGTCGCGGCCAAAGACCTCGGCGGCGCGGGCAACCACTGCGGGCGCGTTCGTCGCCAGCACCACGCCCCGCGAGCCGTAGGTTCCGTTCGATTTATCGTCGGACGGCATGCTGCTGTTGCTGAAATTCTGCGAGCTGATCGCCAGCCACTCGCCGTCCACGATGACGAACTTGGTGTGGACAAAGTCGTAGCGGTTAAAGACGTCGTCGCCCG
>JAAEQG010001612.1 GCA_024231775.1 bacterium | reverse complement strand
TTGCGCGAGCAGTACGACGCGCAGTTGAGCGAGTGGGTGGGCAAGGGCATTAACCTGGCGCTGGATCGACAATTGGCCGAGGCGATGCCCGCGCTGCAAGAGACGTTCGCCTTCGTTTGCGAACGATACGACGCGCTCAAAGCCGAGCGGCACGACCTCGATTTTGACGACCTGGAGCAAGGCGCGCTCGAACTGCTCGCGCGGAATGGCGCGGTGCGGGAACGGTGGCAGGGCGAGGTGCAGGCCCTTTTGGTGGACGAGTTCCAGGACACCAACGACCGCCAGCGGGACCTGGTAAAGCTCCTGGACGGCGATGGGAATAAGCTGTTCATCGTCGGCGACGGCAAACAGTCCATCTACCGCTTCCGGGGAGCGGATGTGACGGTCTTTCGGGCCGAGCGGGAGCGGATTGAGGCGGAAGGCGGCGCGGTGTATGCGCTAGAGACCTCGTATCGCGCCCACAAAGCGTTGGTCCAGGGATTGAACGATCTGCTGCGCCCGGTGTTGGGGGAACAGGCGGACCCCGACCGGCCCTGGATGGAGCCTTTTGCCCCGCTCGCGCACCATCGCGACGTGCCTGGGGCGGGCCTCACTGCTCCACACGTCGAACTGCACCTGACGGTTGGCAGCAAAAGCGGTGGCGCGCTGGTGCGGGCCGCCGACGCGCTGGCGGGGCGGATTGCCGAGTTGCTGGCGGGAGATGTGCAGGTCGTGGAAGGCGATCAGCCCCGCCCTTTGAGGTGCGAGGACATTGCCATTCTGTGCCGCGCTTCGACCTCGTTTGGCGCTTACGAGGATGCGCTGGAACGGGCTGGGATTCCGTTCCTGACGGTGGCCGGGCGGGGGTTCTATGGCCGCCCCGAGATCCGCGACCTGCTCAACGGGTTGC
>JAAEQG010001611.1 GCA_024231775.1 bacterium | reverse complement strand
GTCGTCTCAACGGCATGAGGCTCCCAGTGCAACCCATCAGCATCCGTGGTCGCCAGTTCCAGCAATCGGTCCAGCACCACTTCGGACATCGAGTCCCCCGCTCGCGCGAAGGCCAGCGCCGCAATAGCCAGGGCATAGGGATCGTCCTGGACCGAGGACAGATGATCGCGCAGATACTGCGTGGCGGCGCCAATGACACGCGGATCGGCCTGACCATAATCGACCAGACCAATCGTAACGAAAGCCGTCAGAGCGTAGACCCCCTCAACACCTCCCACCATTTCACTGTGACAGACGAACCCGACCGGTCCCCAGGAGCCGTCCTCGCCCTGGTGCGAAACGATCCACTGGGCCGCTTCAGCCAGGATGGTCTCGTCGATCGTGGTGACCTCGCGCGCACCGCTGAACGTATCGAGCACGAAGGCGGTCAACCACAGACTGCCCGGTTTCCCGTCCTGTTCGCCGAATGCAGAGAAGGCCCCGTCATCGTGGCGGAAAGTCAACTGCCGCTGATAACCCACCGTGATGAAGTGCTCGACCTTG
>JAAEQG010001610.1 GCA_024231775.1 bacterium | reverse complement strand
CCGTCCCTGAACGGAAGGGGGAACGATGCCCGTGCCTAAGACCCAACCCCGGTTTGCAGGCGCAAATCCACGATCCGCAATCCGCAATCCACAATCGGGTTTTACACTTGTCGAGCTGCTGGTGGTAATCACCATCATCGGCATTCTGATCGCCCTGCTGCTGCCCGCCGTGCAGGCGGCGCGCGAAGCGGCGCGGCGGATGCAGTGCACCAATAACCTCAAGCAGATGGGGCTGGGGCTGCATAACTACAACAGCACGTACGGCGTCTTCCCGGCGGGCTGCTGGTCGCACGCCGACGACAACGATTGGACCTGGGGGTTCACCTGGGGCGTGGCCATCCTGCCTTTCACCGAACAGGCGGCGCTCTGCGAGCAACTCGACCACGCGGGCACCGGCAGCGTGGATCCCCGGGGGCACACCGGCTTGATCTACCACGGCATGAACGAACATAACGGCCATGTGCTAGACGGCGTGGCTATCCCCTACATGTTCTGCCCTTCCTCGACGCTGGATCAATTCGTGATGACCGGCTCGGTTCCACCCGGCCCGGGCGGCGCCGCCTCGCCGACCTACACGGCCATAACCGGCGCCATCGACCACCCCAGCGCCGTCAACAAAGATGCGCACAGCGAGAGCAGATATCACCGCGCCACCGGTATCCAGTCGAAAGGCGGCGTGCTTCTGTCGAACGAATGGCTCAGCTTTCGCGATATCACCGACGGTTCTTCCAACACGATGATGCTGGGCGAGCAGTCGGGCTGGTGCTTCGACGATACGGGAAAGCAACAAAACTGCCGGAGCGACTACCATCACGCCTTCTGCATGGGCTCAACGCCGGAAGCCAACACGGACGACCGCTGGTTCAACACCACGACGGTTCGCTACCCGATCAACCACAGGGCCTGGAACTCGACCGGCGTCGGCGAGCTGTACTACGCCTGCAACCGGCCGATCCAATCGGCCCATCCGGGCGGCGCGCACGTTCTGCTGGGCGACGGCTCCGTGCGCTTCCTCTCCGAATCGACCAACCTGCAAACCCTCTTCGACCTGGCCAACCGCGACGACGGCCATCCGCTGGGAGAATTTTAGGGGGCGCGGCCTCGGACCGGTGGGTAGTTGATAGTTGGTAGTTGATATTTGATGACGATGCCATCTAGCGGGCGGGCCTGCCCGCCGTTTG
>JAAEQG010001609.1 GCA_024231775.1 bacterium | reverse complement strand
CTGCGCGAGGGGCTGACGATTCACTACGAGGAAAACCGCGACTCGACCTACCTCCCCACCCTCGTCACCGAAGACACACTCACCTCCCTGCTCAACTTTCCCGATCTGAGCGGGCTGCGGGACGCGGAGGCCAAAGTGCCGCGCGGTTATGCGTGGAGCGCGGTCGAATACATTCTCGACCGCTACGGCGTCGAGGGTCTGCACGATCTGTGCGCCGCCTGGAGCCAAGATGCCGACCAAGATACAGCCTTCCAGAATGGGCTGGGTATCTCGCTTGACCAATTCGAGTCCGCCTGGCGCGCTGCCTGGATCACCCCGCTGCGTGCCGACACCGAGGCCATCCAGGCCACCATCGCCGCCCGCATCGACGCGGTGATCTCTGGAAATGAGTCTGGCTACATGTCCACCGTCAACCCCGCCAACACCACCCTGCACACCGAGGAGCGAAACTGGTTTGCCGACCTGGCCGCCCACCCCATCGGCAACTATGGCGCGGCTGGCGTCATCATCGACTGGTCGCCTGGCGCGGACGAAGCGGGCGTTCTGATGGCCGTCAACGCCACATCTGCTGGCGCGCGCACCAACCAAATCACATTCAACGCCCACTTTGTACGCCAGGGCAACCGCTGGCTCTACGACGGCGTGTCCTGGGACGAACTGTCGAGCGAGCACTTTGTTCTCAAGTACGACAGCTACAATCACGACACTGCCCGGGCGCAGCACATCCTCGACCTGTCGGAGGAAGCCTACGCCCGGGTCACGGCTGACCTGGAAACCACCCCACAACCACAGCAAGAGATCAAAGTCTACGACGCGGACGACCTCTTCCGCACCATGATCTTTCTCTCCCTGGGCGAGGATGAG
>JAAEQG010001608.1 GCA_024231775.1 bacterium | reverse complement strand
GCCGGGTGGTCTGGACGATCGGGGATTCCGACAATAAGGCGGGCGAGTTTGCCCTGTCGCCGGGTGATTACGCCCGGTTCCTGGAGGAGGATTTTGGCTGGGAGGATCGCTATTTCCTGATCGGGCGTTCGCAGATCGCGAAAGACTGGCCCTACATCATACCGGGCCCGGCCGATGCGTGGGGCGGCACCAGCGGTACGGCCGGTCGCCGCACGCACGTGCTCAACGTTCTCTTCGGTCTCCAGGCGGTTCCCAAGCAGGGCGATTGGAAATTGATCGTCGATCTTCTCGATACCCACCCACAACGCCCACCTTTGTTGAAGGTGTCCGTCAACGGGTATGCCCGGACGTTCGCTCTGCCCAAAGGTGGTTCGGAGGCGTCGGCTACCGGGGCGACGGAATCGGCCCGGGAGCATGTGATCGAGTTACCCATCCCGGTCGGTGTGATCCGGGAAGGGGGCAATGAGGTCCGCCTGGCGATTCTGGACGGCAGTTGGCTGGTCTTCGACCAGGTCCGACTCGAAGGTCCGACCGGGGTGGTCCAAGCGCCGATTCGCGACGTCTTCGTTCGTGACGTGCGAGCCGCTGATTACGAAATGGTTGAGGCGGGGCGGGACGTCCAGCCGCTGTTGGTTGATATCGAGCACCTTGATGGGGAGCCCCAACTCAGTGTCCGCCTCGATGGCGACGAGGTTTTCTCGGAAACGATCGAGCAGGGTCGCTACACGTTCGAGACGCCCATGCCGTCCGTCGCCTCGTCCAGGACCGGTCACTACGAGATCCTTGCCGACGGTGAGTTGCTCGAGAGCGGACAGGTGCGCCGCACGCCGCAGTCGGCGATCACACCGGCCGGTTACGTGGACACGCGGATTGGCGTTGCCCACTCTCGTTGGATGATTGCGCCGGGTCCGTGGATGCCGTTTAGCATGGTGAAACTGAGCCCGGACAATCAGAACACCGGTTGGCAGGCGGGCTACGAGCCCAGTTTCGAGAACATCGGGGGTTTCAGTCATATCCACGAGTGGACGATGGCAGGGGTTTCGATGATGCCGACCATCGGTCCCTTGGAGATCCGCCAGGGCGATCAG
>JAAEQG010001607.1 GCA_024231775.1 bacterium | reverse complement strand
TCCAGGGAGGGGTTGGGGGAGGGTCAAGAGGCGCCAAACCCGCCCCCTCACCCTGCCCTCTCCCCCAGGGGAGAGGGGTCTGCAGCCGCAACGTGAACGCGGAACGCGGCAGATATCAACCAGGATTAGTACTACTCCAGTTTGGCAGATGGGCAATTACGCAGGAGGCTGCACTCCGAGCATCGAGCCTTCCGCGCCGTGCATACCTGCCGACCATGGTGGATCAACGCGTGAGAGAAGTACGTCCAGCTCGCCTTGGGGACCACCTGCATGAGGTCGGATTCAATCTTGACCGCGTCTTTTGCATCCTTGCTGCTCCAGGTCAACCCCAGACGCTCGGACAGGCGGCCGACATGCGTGTCGACCACGATGCCCTCATTCCGCCCATACCAGGTGCCCAGAACGACGTTGGCGGTCTTGCGGGCTACACCGGGAAGCTCCACCAGTTGGTCCATCCTGGCGGGGACCTCGCCGGCGTGTTGCTCCTCGATCAGCCGGCAGGCGCCCTGGATCGACTTGGCTTTCTGCCGGAAGAAGCCCGTGGAATGCACCGCCTGCTCCAGGGCTTCACGGTCCGCAACCGCGAAGTCCGCCGCGGATCGATAGGTGCGAAACAGATCCGGAGTGACCTTGTTGACGTTCACATCGGTGGACTGGGCTGAGAGGATCGTGGCGATCAGCAGTTCCAGGGCGTTGGAGTGGTGCAGGGCACAATCCACGTCTCCGTAGGTCTTCCGGAGGCTGGACAGGATGCGGCGGGTCCGGCGCTTGCGCTCCGCCAGCGATTCGTCGGTCTTGGACACCGCCATCTCAACTCTCCGAAACCGGATGATCGACGGGGTCGGGTTTGCTCCAGGTGTGACTGCCGTCCGCCCAGACTTCGCGCTTCCAAATGGGAACTTCGCGTTTCAGGGTGTCGATCAGCCAGCGGCAGGCCGCGAAGGCTTCGTCCCGATGGGCCGCCGCCACGGCGATGACCACAGAGGACGCCGCCGGGCCTACCACGCCCGTCCGGTGAACCACCGCCACCGACCCCACCGTCCACCGCTCCCGGGCCTGATCGATCAACCGGTGCACCTGCTCGACGGCCATGTCGCCGTAGGCGCGATACTCGAGGTGGAGCAGCTCGCCGTGTTCCGGGTGCGTTTCCCCGCGCGTAGTACCCTCAAAGGTCAGCACCGCCCCGTGCGCCGGATCGCCCTCTACGAAGGCTTGTACGCGCTGCGGATCGATGGGTTCTCCAGTGAGTTCTACCAGGTCATGCCGGCCTGCTCCGCCGGAGACCGGCGGAATGAGGGCCACTTCGTCCCCGTCAACCAGAACGTGCGTGCTGGTGACGAACTCGCGGTTGACCGCGCACCGCAGGCTGGCTTGCACACCAGCCAGCGCCGGGGTATCCGCGCACAACCGTGCCATCAAGGTCTCCAGCACCGCCCCCGGAGGAAGCTCGACCCGGCGACGGTCCACCCCCGCGACATCCTCGGCTGGGCCAAAGAACAGAACCTCGACGTTAATCATCCGTCGCCTTCCGGTATCCTCACCGACAGTTCCATGCCGTTCCCGATGGTCAGGTGGGCGGAGGCGAACCGGGCGTGGTTGCGGATCCAAGCCAGGAACCCGGCGAGTTCCTCCGCGTGGGTCAGGGTGTTGTCGGTCAGAACCACTGCCCCGTCGGAGAGCTTGGGCTCGACCGCCTGCACGTAGGCGATGCAGTTCTCCTTGTCCGCATCCACGAAGACGAAATCGAACGGCCCTTCCAGACGCCCGAGCACTTCGAGGGCGACCCCGGTCTCCAGGACGACCCGCTCCCCCAGACCGGCATCCGCGAAGTTCGCCGCAGCCGCTTCGCTC
The DNA here is from genome assembly GCA_024231775.1 of bacterium. Lineage (GTDB taxonomy): Bacteria > Planctomycetota > Phycisphaerae > UBA1845 > UBA1845 > JAAEQG01. The sequence continues at coordinate 18,292 of JAAEQG010001607.1, read as the reverse complement.
TTGCGCCGCTCTCGATCAATGGTAATCAACCGGCCACCGGTGGTCTGCATGGCTGCGGCAATCCACAGACCGCTGTATCCGTAGCTGGTCCCGATCTCCACCCCGCGGGTGGCCCGGCTGGCCAGCACCAGGGTGTGCATGAACGCGCCCGCTTCGCGCGGGATCGCCAGGGCGTCCGTCCGTTCAGCCATGTACTCTTCGAGTCGCTGTATCGTGTTGCGGATGCTTTCGTTCATGACCAGGACCTGCCCGGAAGACTATTCACCGAGCGACCGACCAGTATCGGCGATCATTCGATGGAGACCGTGGGCTGGCGGCTCGCATCACCGTGTCGGGCTGCCACCTGTTCGGATACGCTGGCCACCACGGTTTCGATGGCCTCGCGCACGCGGGTGTCCGTCTTGGTGAACTGCTTCTCCGGCGTACCGTCGTCTCCGAACAACCGCACGCTGCCGTTGAGCGGAATCTCTCCCAGGAAGGGTACGCCGAGTTTCTTAGCTGCGCGGGCGGCACCACCGTGGTCGAAGATCTCATCGCGGTGGCCGCACTTGGAGCACATGTAGTAGCTCATGTTCTCGACGATGCCCAGCGCCGGTACATTCAAAGCTTCGTACATCTTCAAAGCCCGCACCGCGTCCGCCAAAGCAACGTCCTGCGGGGTGCATACCACCACGGACCCGCTCAGCGGGATGGATTGCGCAAGTGACAGGGGGACGTCACCAGTTCCCGGAGGGAGATCGACAATGAGGAAGTCAAGCTCGCCCCACTCGACCTGGCCGATGAACTGGGTGACCACCCCGTGGACCATCGGGCCGCGCCAGACGATCGGCTGGTCCGGATCCACAATCGAACCGATGCTGATCAGCTTCACTCCGGCGGAGGTGATGGGCATCATCCGCTCCTGACCGATCTCCGGCCGCTGACCTTGTACGCCCATCAGCGTGGGAATCGACGGTCCGTAGACATCGGCGTCCAGAAGCCCGACCTTGGCCCCCCGCCGCTGGAGACCGACCGCCAGCAGAACCGCAATGGTGCTCTTGCCCACGCCTCCCTTTCCGGCGCCGACCGCGATAACGTCGCCGACTCCGGGCAGAGACATTTCCGGCGCCGGACCCGGCGCGTGAGCGTGCTTACTTTGACCAGCCACAGGGAGCTCCACGTTCCTAACTCCTTATTACGTATTAACTTACGCGCGCCGTCCGAATGGCCGCCGCCCGATCGGCTCATGCCTTCGACTATATGGTATGGCTTGAGTACGGTTTGTACAGCAAGCGAGCGGGTCCGAGCGTTTCGATACACTCGGGCGGTTGACCGCAAGATCCGCCGTCAGGCAACCCGCAACTGCCCTCTAGTCCGCGAGTTCGTAGAGGTAGATCGCCGGTTCGCTGACGTTGGTTACGGCGATCAGGTTTCCGCCGGCGACAACCCTTCCCAGGATGGTCTCCAGCTCATTGTCCGCCGCGCTGAGCTGGGCGGACACTTCGTAGGGATCCACCGTCTGCACGGCCACCACCCGTTCGCGGTCGTTCGCCACGATGCAGGCCCGCCCGGTCTCGAAGTGGGCGACACCGATGGAGCTGCGGTTGGAGATGCGCTCCAGGTGGGCGTGGTGGATCGGCGTCAGGCTGGAGACTTCGATAATGGCGAAGTTGTAATCGCCGCGGAACTTGTCCACCGCCACCACCAGAACGTCGCCGTCGTTGCTGAGATCGATCGACAGGGCAGCATCTTCCTCGCCGCGGCTGACGTCGACGTTGATCGGCGTGGGCACCGGAGACACCGCAGCCTCCGCCACCACCACCCCGCGGTCACCGGCCATGAACAAGCGCGCCCCATCGCGGCTGTAGACCAGGTATCGATCGCTGACGAATCCTTCGGTCGCCTCCCGGAGATCGATCGGCGTCGAGTACTCCCCGGTCTCCAGGTCGAGCAAGGTCAGCCACTGCGACTTACCCTCGCCCGCCTCGCCGTTGAGCAGCACTGCCAACTGGTCGCCCTGCGGATTAAGCCGGGCCAACTCCGGGGTCCGGGCGTTCGGCGTGGGGTACCGGGCCGCCAGAGAGTCCACTCCCGTGGGGATAGTGTGATACTGACGGACCTCGTCACCCTGCCCGAACGGATCGGGACTGATCACGTAGACGAAGTCGGCCTCCGGCGAGAAGTCCACCCGCTCGACGCCTAGATCTCGATCCTGCTCACCGGCTTCGAGCACCAGAGACGTGGGCTGCCGGCGGAAGATGAGCACCTCGTCGGGGCTGTCGGAGATCAGGGCGAGCAGGCTGTTGTCCCGAGCCATGCCGATCCCATTGTATCCGTTGGCGTCCAGCCGCCCGGGGATCGGCAGCGCGCTGGTGGCGAAGGCCCCGCTGAGCTCGAACTCCAGGGCGGCATCCGAGTGACGGTCGGTGACCGCCCCGCGCGTGCGATCGTCGGGCAGGATAACCAGTTCGGGCGTGAAATCGTCGGCCAGCACTACCTTGCCGATCGGCTGAACGTCGAAGCTCGTGCTCTGGCGGACCAACTCGATCGAGCCATAGATAAAGTCGCCCGCCGCTCCACAGCTTTCCGAACCGCTGGTGTGCCTTTCGAGCACCACCGCCAGGAACTCGCCCTCGAGCAAGGAGGGGTTGCTCGCGTCGTAGGCCTCCATCCGCGCGATGGTCTGATCGCAGGTGGCGTTGTGTGAACGGGCGGACACGCACAGGTTCACGTTGGTGCTGTCACCGCTGATCGACTGCTCCAGCGAAGCGGTCCCGGTGGTACGGGTGATCCGCTCGGCGGTCTGGCCAGAGAGCACATCTACCCTCTCGGTCAGCGCCCCGGAATCCGTCCCGTCCGGGTCAAAGTCGATCGTCCCCCGCACGAGGTAGGTCCCTTCGACGTCTCGCGGTTGATCCCCCTCGTGCAGAGCGAGCGCAAAACCCTGGCCCGCCAGCGTGGTGATGGCGGTCTGCACCCCCGCCTGGGCCAGAATCTCGCTACAGCTCATCTGCGGGAGGGCAGCGCTGTACAGCACGCTGATCCGGCTGACGATCAGCGTCTGGTCGATCTGGGACGCCGCCCGCAGACACAGCTCGAAGTCGCCGTCGCCCGCTGCCACCAGGGCGCCGGCGTCAGCCTCCAACCGCGCCGGCGTAATCGCTCCGGCGGTGTTGGCATCGATGGCAATCTCGAACTGGCCCAGGCTTGCCCCCGAGCTGCACGCATCCTCCGCGGCGATGAGCACGTCCAGGGTGGTCACCTGTTCAGCCGAGGTATCCGCATCGGTCACGTCAATGGAGACTTCACTGCGGTTTATCGCCACGGCCAGCTCGGTCAGCGTGTTGAGGCCCAGCCCGGAGGACAGCTCCACGGCGACGGCATGGGCAACGTCACCGCCGTCGGCGATGTCGAACTGTCCGTCAGCCCCGAGGCTGATGTCCTCAGAGTTGTTGAAGTTGTCGTTGACGTTCCCATTGGTGTTACCGCCGGGGGTCGGCGCTGGCGGAACACACCCGGTGACCACCCACCCGAGGCAGATCAGCGCGCACGCGAACAGGGTATTTCTCATCATGCCCCGTTTTACTACCGCCACGCGGGTCCGGTTGCAAACTCGACCGCGAACCGCCGGCAAACCCAGCCCCCCCACAGGAACCCCCCAGTCAGAGCCCCGAGCGCAAGCGAGTGGGTTCCAACTAGCGGTCCGATTCACCTGGAGCTGCGGGCATCCGAGCCGCGCCCGTCAGGAAGCGGTTCTTTCGCGGGAACGTTCATCTCCGGCGTCTCCGCTCCCTCACGGTCGCGGCTCGGTTCGCCTGTCCCCCACCTCGAGATTCGCCTGAAGGCGAATCAACGAGATGGGCCACCCGGCGGCTGCAAACTCGACAGCGAACGGGCGGAATCTGTCCGGAAACGGTCCCGGTGGTATACTGCGACCTATGGAACTCCTCTACCGCCTCGCCGCCTACCGGACCGAGTTGATCTGGATCGTCGCGGGGCTGGCAGTACTGGTTGTGCTTCAGCGGGTAGCCCGTCGGATCCGGCGCTGGCGGCGGCCTGCACGCTTGCACCCCAACCTCCGCCAATACGCCGGGCTGACCCAAGCCGACGCCGAAGCCGAGCGCCAAGCCGCCATGAACATCATCTCCACCAGCTCCACCAGATCATTGGCGGGGTATGAGATCGTGCAGCAGATAGAGGCAGTGTTCGTGGAGGGCCGGCGCTCGCCCGAGGAAGCCCTCCGAGGGCTCAAAGCCGTCGCCGGAACGCTCGGGGCCAACGCGGTCATCAACCTGACCCACGAGCGGACCACCGCCGGACGGGCAACCGCTCGCGGAGACGCCGTTATAGTGCGGCCAACGGTAGAAACGGCCCCGACATCAACCCCATCGGAGCCCACTTCCGACCAACCCCCGTCCGCAGAAGCGCCGGAACCCTGACCCGTTTCCGCAGCTTGCGTACTGGTGGACCGACATGGTGCCCGCCAGAAGCCCGCGATCCGTTCGGTAAGTCTCCCCGGGGTCCTCATACACTCCCCGTCCTCCGCCCCGCCGGGGCGGGTGCGTTGGGTGGTCCGGTTTCCAGGGGTTGCGCTGCGCTTCACCCCTGGCTAGAACCGTGCGCCCCTCCGGGGCGATGCGCCTGGATACAACCCTGCGTCCCTTCGAGGCGATACCCCTGGCTACTACCACTCGACACATCGGGGCGATGCCCCTGGATACAACCCTACGCTGCTTCAGAGCGACTTCCCTGGCTGGCGTCCGCTGCCAAGGACTCAAGAGCCCCTTGCCAAGACGGAACCGGCAGTACGTCGCCGGGGCATGGTCTCGCCGCGGGCTGGTGACCCCGCCGAATCGGGGACTGGCAGCCACGGTTGCGTCATGCTAAAATGCGCCCCGAGTCTGCGGTACCCCGCCTCGCGGAGTTGCGGGAACCCCCCTATTACGGCTGTTGCGGAGATCGCCATGTTCACGCCCTACAGACCCGAGCCCTACGTTGACTTCTCCCAGGAGAGTCCCAAACACGACATCCTCCATGCGATCGACGCGGTCGCCGGTCAACTGGGCAGAGAGTATCCGCTCAGAATCGGGGGTGAGGAGATCGTCACCGCAGACAAGATCCAATCGGTCTGCCCCGGTGCCTATCAGCAGGTGGTCGGAACCGTATCCAAAGCAAACGCCGATCAGGCTGACAAAGCCGTGCGCACCGCCGCGGACAATTTCAAATGGTGGAGTCGCACCGCACCCGAAGCCCGGGCGCGCATCCTGGTCAAAGCCGCCGCGATCATGCGCCGGCGACTCTATGAGCTCAGCGCCTGGATGTGCTTCGAGGTCAGCAAGAGCTGGATCGAAGCCTACGCCGGCGTATGTGAAGCCATCGACTTCCTCGACTTCTACGGACGCGAGATGGTGCGACTCTCCGCGGGGCAGCCGGTCACCCCGTACGAAGGCGAAGAGAACGAATACCGCTACACTCCGCTCGGCGTTTGTGTGGTTATTCCGCCGTGGAACTTCCCCTGCGCGATCATGGCGGGGATGGCCACCGCAGCCCTGGTTACCGGGAACACCGTGGTCCTCAAGCCCGCCAGTACCGCTCCGGTCATCGCCGCCAAGTTTGTGGAGATCATGAAGGAAGCCGGCTTGCCCGACGGCGTGATCAACTTCGTACCGGGCAGCGGCGCCGCCATCGGAGACACCATCGTCGAGCATCCGCTCACTCGGCTGATCGCCTTCACCGGATCCATGGAGGTCGGGCTGGGCATCTTCGAGAAGGCCTCCAAGATCAACAAAGGCCAGATCTGGCTTAAACGCACCGTGCTGGAGATGGGCGGCAAGGACTGCATCGTCGTGGACGAAACCGCCGATCTCGATGCCGCCGCCGACGGGATCGTCGCTGCGGCTTTCGGATTCCAGGGGCAGAAGTGCTCCGCCTGTTCGCGGCTGATCGCGCACCAGGACATCTACGACGACCTGGTCGACCGCGTAGTGGACCGGGCCAAGGGCATCACCGTGGGCAATACCACCTCGCCCGAGAATCTCTTCATGGGTGCGGTGATCGACGAACCAGCCTACAAGAAGACCACCGACTATATCGCGATCGGTAAGAAGGAGGGCAAAGCGGTCCTCGGCGGTGGCAAAGTGCCCGAGGGCGGCTGGTACATCCCCCCCACCATCTATAAAGACCTCGACCGTAACAGCCGGATCGCCCAGGAGGAAATCTTCGGGCCGGTCCTGGGGATAATCAAAGCCAAGGACTTCGACGACGGGTTGGCCATCGCCAATGGAACCATCTACGGACTCACCGGGGCGCTCTACTCCAACGACCGCATGCGTCTCGAGCGCGCCCGCCACGAGTTCCACGTGGGCAATCTCTACTTGAATCGCAAATGCACCGGAGCGCTGGTCGACGTTCAGCCTTTCGGCGGATTCAACATGTCCGGCACCGACTCCAAAGCCGGCGGACGCGACTACCTCCAACTGTTCATGCAGGGCAAGAGCATCTGCGAACGCTGGTAGTCCACCCGGGCGCAGGCCCCGGTTTACCAGATGGGCCGCTCGAGCTGGTCTGAGTCGTGCGGTTAGAGCCTGCCCTGCAAGGGCATCCGCCCATCCTGACGACAGCACCCGATGGGTGACGGCGAATCCGGGCATTTGGTGTGCGCTCCGACAGGCTCAAGGGCTAATCCCCCCCCTCCCCCCCCTCTTAGCGAATCTCACGACTGAGACGGAGCGCGACGGACCACTCCCCCTTCGTGAAATGGACGCGGCGTTCTTGCCGGAGGTCCACAGATTCCCACGTGCAACCTCAGCCCTTCGCACCGGCACACAACCTCGGGAACCTCCGGCGCTGCCAATGTCGGTGAAGCGCTGGTCCTTGGCTGTCTTGCGCGAGAAGCTGGTCGGGATCGGCTCCATGGAGCGGGAGAACGGGCGTGATTCACGGCAACGGGGGCTGGGTTCGATTGAATCGGGCAAACCGTTCGGATAGGGTGACCGCTCGAGGGCTGGGAATCGTCGGACAGAGTGATGGAAACCACCTTCACGCGGAAGAAATCATGACCGGCCTGACGGGGCCATGGGAGGAATGAACCATGGCAGCCAAGAGACGGGGTGTCCCGAATGAACTGGCAGGGCTGTTGGGGGTAGACGGGTATGCAACGTTTGCTGTACTTGGGCCTGGCTCACGGCAACATAGGCCGTCCTCCCTGGAATCAAGTGGGCCGTTCGCGTAGGATGGTCGATTCAGGTCCGATAAACGGATAACGTCGGGGGCAAGTGACATGGCCATCAAAGCCGAGGTGGCGCGGAAGGACGCACGGAAACTGCCGGGAGAGGACCTCGCGGCGAATGCGGAGGACCAGCTGACTGCCGTTCCACGCATCGGCGACGCGCTGGTGGAGGGTGGGGTGGCAACACGGCCACAGGTGGAACAGGCACTTGCCCTCCAGCGGGACAAGGGGGGTCAGCTCGGTCCGCTCGTAGCCAGGGTCGTCGGTATTCCACAGTCCGAAGTGGACCGGTGTCTGCTGCAACGGGCGATTTCTCCAGCGGCCGACGCCTTGCTCGATCAGCTCTCGGAGGGCATGTGGTCCACTCTCGATGGACGAGTGGAAGTACAGCAGCTCCGCCGAGAGCGTACGGTTAGTGAGGACCTCCTGAACGTGGGCAACTTCATTGAGTCGACGCCGCGGCTGCGTGGCTTCGCAGTAGCCGTAGTCGGTGAAGCCAAATCAATAACTTTTGAGTTCACGCTGGGACCTGCCGGCGGCGAGGTGGACACCCTGTGTGCCCGCGGACTTCGACGGTGGATCATGCTCCAGGCCCGCACGTCCGGATCGTCTGCGGCGTCACCGTAGGCTCACCAAGCAATGGAAGGACGGCCGCCTGCTTGGGGACAACGGATGGGCGGCTGCCAAGAGCGGCGCCGGGCGCTCCTTCTCTGGCGACCTCTGCCACTTCCAGAAAGACCGGAGGGCGGGGCAGGAGCGGCCTCTACGGCTGAACGATGTGCTCGCGAATCGCAAAACGGGCCAGTTCGACGCGGTCGTGAATGTCCAGCTTCCGCATCAGATTGACCTTGTGCTTGTCAACCGTCTTGTAGCTGACGTGCAGCGCCGCACCAGCCTCCTTGAGGCTGTACCCCTGCCCCAGCAGCACGAGCAGTTCCTGTTCACGTGGGGTCAGGCTCTGTAGACGGGTCTCGCGCTGCTCGCCAAAGCTGAGTTGGCCGTCCGCGCCCTGAATCCGATCCAGGACCTCGTGGGAGTAGTGCAATCGACCACTCATCACGTCCTTGATGGCGTGGCGCACTTCGCTGAAACCCTCGTTCTTGATTGCATAGCCCCACGCATGCGCCCGGATCGCCTGGCTGATTTGCGCATCGTGCTTATGGGCGCTCAGGATGATCACCTTGACCTCAGGAACCTGTTCGTGCAGGCGCTGCATGACGTCAAAGCAGCTCACGCCCGGCATGTCAATGTCCATCAGCACGACATGCGGCGCCAGCCGCAAAGCCGCCGAGAGACCGTCGTCCGCATTGGCTGCTTCACCGACGACCGCGAACTCGGCCACCGATTCAAGCTGCAGGCGCAGCCCCTCACGTGAAAGCTGGTGATCGTCCACGATCAGTATTCGTGTACGTCCCTGCGGATGATCGATTCGCTCTATCTCCGGCATGACCCGACCCCCGTGTATGACCGCGTTGGGGCTCCTCTTCTACACACCGTACGCAAGCGACTTGTGGCTCAGGTGTAGGGTACAACACTGCACGTACAATGCAAGACCGCCGCCCGCACAACGGTCCCTGCACCCATCAGCTCGTTCAACCCGCGCAGATGCACCTGCACACCCCGCGAACCTGGCGCCAACCACAACAGAACTCAGGTAATCTGCGTCGCTCAGTGCGTCTCGGATCTGGTACAATAGGCAGTCCCCGGCCAGTGGACGTTCCCCCAACCGCAACCGAGACTCGTCCCCGCCAAACGTATTCGCTGGCTGGGCGCCCTGTTGACGAGCCCCTGGCCGCCTCCTAGAGTAAGCCTCCGCGTCACGAGGCACGGCGTATCGTCTGTCGAGACGATGGTGAGCTATGTACGGTTCGCCGGCTCGGTCGCATCTGGCTGCCACGCCGCTGGGCACCGTCGCTTTCGTAAGTACTTTGGGAGGCCTGTTGTGGAGCGTACGCTCGTCATTCTGAAGCCCGATTGTGTGCAGCGCCGGCTGATCGGTCGGGTCATACAGCGTTTTGAGGACAAGGGATTCACTATCAGCGGCATGAAACTCATGCGGATACCCCGTGACTTGGCGGAGAAGCACTACGCGGTCCACCGGGACAAACCATTCTACGCCGGCCTACTGAAGCACGTCACCTCGGGTCCTGTCGTTCTTCTAGTTCTCCAGGGCTCGCGATGCATCGAGGTGGTCCGCACCCTGATGGGGCAGACGTTCGGTTATGAAGCATCGCCCGGGACCATTCGCGGTGACCTCGGCCTTAGCCGCACCCTCAACCTGGTCCATGGAAGCGACTCCGCCGAGAGTGCGAGCGCCGAGATCTCCCTCTATTTCGCTGACGACGAGTTGCAGGACCAGGAGACCGCCGGAACCGAGTGGATACAGAAGGACGATGAAGTCTAGCTGTATTTTTTCTGTTAACAGTGCGGCTGCAATCATGTGACCCGCGCCAGGGAGTCAGAGCGTGCGATCTCCCAGGCAGTTTTTTGTCGTTTTTGGTCTTTACACCCGCCACCCCGGCGGCGATAATACGCTCGGTCGAAATAGCTGGGCATGGCGAGCTAAGGCGAGCCTGCCGAGCAGAGGTTGGGTTGTAGACCGGCTCCGCTCACATCGCACCTCTTAATACCACACTTTGGGTGTATTCGTCTTGTTGGAGGATTATGGGCTATGAGTATGTACTTGCGGTCTCCCCGGGCACGGCGTCGGGGGTTCACTTTGGTGGAATTGTTGGTGGTTGTGTCGATCATCGCCCTGCTGATCGCCATCCTGTTGCCGTCGCTGCGTAAGGCTCGCGAGCAGGCCAAGCTGGCGACCTGTCTGGCGAGCGTTACCGGGTTGTCCAAGGCCAGCCTGACCTACGCGGCGGACGATCCCGGGGAGAACATGGTCCCCGTGCCGGATCTCACCATGCTCGCCAGAGCTTCGGGGGGGATCGAGTGGGGCGGAAAATCGGGGATCGGACAGCTCAGAACCAAGAATGACAACGGGACGTCGCTCTTTGGCACGCAAGCCTATCGCGGTCCGGCCCACCGACCGCTCAACTTCAGCCTCTTCAAGGGCGGTTTCAAGGACTGGAACCCTCCCACGGGGAGTCCCGACCCCGGGCCGGGCAACATACACTTCAAGGACGACACGAAGATCGACCTTCCCATCTACCGCTGCCCCTCGGATACCGGATTCGCCAGCGGGAAAGCCTTGTACCAGAACCACTCCGAGACTGCCCGCAATGATGGAGAATTCAAGTATGATGGGCTTTCCGCATACGATCACTACGGGACCAGCTACGCAGCCAACTGTTTCTGGATCATCGGCGGGCTGTCCGGTATGCGGTTGCGCAGCCAATCTATCTACATGATGCCCATGTCCCGGGTCCCGTCCCCGTCCGCCACGGTGGCCTACCAGGAGATTCCCTCGCGCTTCGCCTGGCTGTGGGGTTCATGGGACGGTTCGGCATGCGACTACACCGACCGGTTGGGGCCGGATAATAGTTCGGAGATGCCGGGTTGGCACCGTCAGCCATTCAACTACGACGTTGGGTTTGCGGATGGTCATGCCTCGACGGTCGAGATGCGTGGTTGCATCCGCCCAGCGCCCAACCTGGGTTTGCAGAACTACCCCGCTGGGGAGTGTTCTGACAGTATGACGTCGTACCGATGCCAAGAGTGCGTTACGGTTCGCGGACCGGGATGGCAGTTGGATACGCTTCCTGCGGCATCGGTGTTGACGGATATGTACGCAGACTAGAACCAGCCAGCAGCGATGAGCATCGCCCTCCTCCCGAAGGAGGCGCCGAGCTGGTTTATCGTCGGCGGGAAGGTCTGCGAGTCCGTTGCTGAGGTTGTGTGCGGGAGGTTCTCTGGACTCGTGAGTCAGCGATGTAGCCGCCGGAGTACGGCGGCGCCCACCACGTTGACTTGTGCGCTGGTACGCCTGATACTGAGAGGGTGCGGACTCGCGCGGTTGCCTGAGTCTGGGCTTTGGCTGTACCTCGACATTGGGTATCGCCGTCCTGCGGACTAAGGGAGGATTTCATTATGGCTGAGCAGAACAAATCGGTGCTGATCGGAGGCGTCGTCGTTCTGGTGTTGGTAGTGGTCGGCGTGGGTGCATACTTCCTCTTCTCGGATTCACCACCTCCCCAGACGGAGGCGAGGATCGAGACTCCACCGCCGTCGGCGGCTCCTGAAGCTGCCCCGGAAGAGGTGAAGAAGCCGCGCAAGAGCCGCAAGCGTGGCTCTTCCGAACCTGAGGAGGAGAAGAAGGTCGAGCGCAAGAAGACCAAGGGCAAGTTCGCTAGCGAGATGACTCCAGAGGAGCGCAAGAAGCGTCGCGGCCCCACGAATAACCCGTCAGGCGCCATGCCCTAGATCGATAAGACGAACGCAATACCGCTCGGGACCGGGTCTTCAGCTAGCCGCTTGGCTGGCTGGGGAGTCGGTCCCGCGGTCTATGGGCTTCCCCTCGTCGCGGAAAAGGTCCGGAATCCGCTCGGCGACCCTGACACCAGATCCGGTTCAATCGTGCCGATTGGCCGATTCCCGGTCATCTTGTTTCTCGCGTTCGAGCGGCCGCGCGGACTGAAGTCCGCGGCTCGTTGATCGGCACAGCCATCCTGGACCTGGTATCAGACGCCTATGTCGGTGAGGAACTTGCGGACTCGTGGGAGGACTTCCTCCGCCGCGTCCTCGACGACGTAGTGGCCTGCATCGGGGTAGCGGTGTACTTCGGCGTCTGGAAAGCGCTCCACCCACTCATCCAGGAATGACTCCGTGAAGCAGAAATCACGCAAACCCCAGCAAACCAGCATGGGCCGATCGCGAAAGCGGGACAGGGCGGCGTCGATCGATTGGATCAGTCCGTAAGTCTCGTGGGTGGGATCTGTGGGGATATCCTGAACGAAGCGGTGGACGGCAATCCGGCTGGCGTAGGTGCGGTAGGGAAACAGATAACCGCGCCTGACCTCCGGGGTCATGCGTGCCCGGTCGTGGCAGGCCATGCGCGTGGCGGGCCAAGCGAACAGGTTGAGCCCGCGAACCGCCAAGGCGCCCAGGAGCGGAATCCGACAGGCCTGGATGCGGCGCGGGATCGGGCCAAAGAACGCCGCCGTATTGAACACGACGAAGCGGCGTACCCGCTGCGGATGGCGCGCGGCGTAGCCGAACCCGATGGGTCCACCCCAGTCGTGGACCACCAGGGTGATGTCCTCGATACCCAGGTGGTCAAGCAGACGCTCCAGGTTCTCAATGTGCGTTTCCAGGGTGTACGCGTAGCTCCGCGGCTTGTCCGAGAGACCACAACCAATGTGATCCGGGGCAATCACCCGAAAACGGTCAGCCAGGCCAAGGGCGAGATCGCGATAGTAGAAAGACCACGTCGGATTGCCGTGGAGCATGACCACCGGGGGACCATGCCCCTGATCCACGTAGTGCATCCGCAAGCCCGCCATCTGGAAGAAACGAGGCTCAAACGGGTAGAGCTTCTTGAGAAACGGCGGGATGGGAACCATGCGGAGGCCTCGGCGCCGGCACCGTAACGCAGGCGACGGTGGGGAACCTGGAGTTCTGCTGACTAAACCCGGCACGACCGGTGCGGAACTCGTTCGGCGGGTAGGACGAAGCCCGCCATGCGTGCTTTATGCATCCGCGGCGCGACTGCGACTCGGCTGCCATTCGGCGCCGAGCATGATGCAGTTCAACCCGCTGCCGATCCCCAGCATCGCAACTCGAGCGGGAGCGGACGGTGGATCACGTTCCAGGCCCATGGCCATGGTCAACGGAAGGGAGACCGACCCGACGTTGCCCAGCGAGTCAAAGGTCGAGTAGTCCTTCGCGGGGTCCAGCCCCAGTGCCTCGTAAAGGCGATCACGGTGGGTGGCCCCAACCTGATGCCCATAACTGCGATCCACGTCATCCGCCGACCAACCCAGCACCTTGCGGAAGTCCTGCCACGTATCGGCTGCCAGAGCGCACCCGCTGTTCAGCAGTGTCTCGGCATCGGTGTTCATCAGCATGCTCGCGTTCGGGGCGAACCCGGTGTCCGCAGTCCCGCGGCAGAGGTTGTGGTCTTCGGTCGAGGTGCGCACGACTCCGCCGAGCAACCGATGGCCGGTTACCGAGAGGGTGGCATGTGACATGACCAAAGCCACAGCGCCGGACCCGATGGTCAGCGAAGAGAACGCCCGCTTGAGCTTCTGGCGGGTTACGTGGGGATCGTTGACCAAGTCGTGGATGGTGCTCTCGACCAGTTGGCGGCTGCTCTCGCCGGCGACGATCAAACCGCGTCTGACCTGGCCCAATTCGATCATGTTCGCCAGGGTGATCATCCCGTTGACGAATCCCAGGCAGGCGTTGGAGATGTCGTAGACGACTGCTCGGGGGGAGAGCCCCAGGTGGTGATGCACAACCGAGGCTGTGGCGGGTTCGAGAAAGTCCCGCGAGACCGAGGTGTGGATGAGGCACTCGACGTCCTCGGGGGGTACGCCGGCGGCGTCCAAAGCCTGTCGCCCCGCCCGCGTGCTTGCGTCGCTGGGCAGGGTCCCGTTGGACCAGAACCGCCGCTCACGAATCCCGGTCATCATCTCCAGTCGGCCTTCATGGAGATTCAGCTTCTCGTACACGACAGCCAGTTGGCGTTCGAGATCCGCCGAACTGACCACATGCTCGGGGAGGGAGTAGCCGAAGGCTTCAAGACGTACCTGAGAGTATTGCATCAATCTTCGGTGCCGATCCGGACCGTATGAACTCACCAACGCGGCGACACTCTAGCAGAGGTGGCAGCGGAGGACAAACTCACCCGGCCAAGGGACGGACCTCCGCCGTGCAAGGATGCCGATCAATCGTCGTCGTCGCCGATGAGGTCCAACTCGCACAGGGCCAAACGGGCAGCCTTCTGTTCGGCTTCCTTCTTGCTGCTACCCCACGCGCTGGGAAAGCGGCGGCCATTGATGGACACACAAATCTCGAAGCACTTGCTGTGGTCCGGACCCTGCTCGTCGAGGGCTTCATAGTGGGGCGTGGAGGACAGGGCCTGCTGAGCGTACTGCTGCAGGGTTGATTTGAAGTTCTCCTGGTTCTCGGACTCGGCGACTTCGTTGATGAACGGGGACATGTGCAGAACGATGAATCGCCGGGCCTCCTCGTATCCTCCATCCAGGTAGATGGCGGCGACGACGGCTTCAGTCACGGCAGCCTTCAGCGACATCGGAAGGTCCGCCCGGTCCGTCATCCCCTTGCCGAGGAAGAGCAGCCCCTCGAGGCCCAGACCCTCGGCGATGTCAGCGCAGACCCGCCTGGAAACGACCACGGATTTGATCTTGGTCAAATCGCCTTCCAGAGACTCGGGGAAGCGCTGGTAGAGCTCCTCGCAAACGATGGCCCCGAGGACGGCGTCCCCCAGGAACTCCATGCGTTCATTGCTGTTTACCCGGCCAACCGTGGCGGAAGCATGCTGCAACGCCGTTTCCAGCAAGGAGATATCCTGGAAGCGGTAATCGAGCACTTCCTGCGCACGCGCAAGGACTTCGGACTTGTTCACGACTGATACCCTGTGCGGGATGATGGCGAAAACCGCGGCAACCCAATGGGCTTCGGCGAGCTTCGCCAGCAGCCAGCGTTCCTCGGGGCACGAGGGGAGCGGCTCGCTCCAGCCGCAGATACCTCAGGACCCCAGCTTCACTACTACTGTAGTCTCGGCGAAAGGGCGCGTCAAATTGAGCAAGGCGAGTGCAGCCAGCCGCTGTTCCCTACATCACCAGCGAAACGCGTCCGGGGCTGAGGCCCAACGGGGCTTTATCATGGCGTGATCACAGGCTCGGCGATGGATCGGAGGCCCCTCACCGGATGGGGATGGGCGGAGAGGCCCACACGGTGGCGACTACTGCTCTTCGATCTCCTTGGTCTTGGCGGCGGTGAGGGAGTCGATCTGGTCTTCGTGCTGCTTGGTGAGCTTCTGGACGCGATCCTTGGCGGAGTCGGCTTCGTCTTCGGTCAGGGTGCTGTCCTTCTTCTGGGCGTCGATCGTCTTGTTGGTATCGCGACGGACGTTGCGCACGGCGACCTTCTGGGCCTCCGCCATCTTGCGGGCCTGCTGCACCATCTGGGCCCGCCGTTCGCCGGATAGCGCCGGTACGGGAAGACGGATGGACTTACCATCGGTCTGCGGGGTGATCCCGATCTCGGACGACGCGATCCCTCGTTCGATGTCCTTTATCGTCGTAGGGTCAAAAGGCTTGACCACCAGAAGCGACGGTTCCGGAACAGTAATGCTGGCCAGTTCGCGCAGCTCCATGGTGCTCCCATAGGAAGCTACCGCGATCTTCACGTGCTCGACCAAACCCGGCGAAGCCCGACCGGTACGCACCCCGCGCAGCTCCTGCTTGAGGTACTCAATCGCCTTGGCCATTCCCGCCTTGCACTCGTTCTCGAAGTCTTCAGCCATCGTCGTTTCTCCCCTGGAATTCGGCGAAGTGTAGCATCGCTCGGGCCTGCGAACAAGACGGCCACCGACACCGCCACTGCATCCTCCACATCGAGATCCGCCCGTAAGGTGGATCAACGAGCTAGCCCCCCCCCTCTCCCGGTGGCCCACATCTCCCGCAGACCTCATCAACCTTGCGACGCGAGCACCACGGCGCTATACTCCTCGGCAGAAGGCGAGCTTGGACAGAGGGGACAGCCGATGCCGATATACGAGTACCGGTGCGACCGGTGCGAGCACGAATTCGAAGAGCTGGCCCGGTCGATGAACGCTCGGGCGAAGGTCAAGTGTCCGGAATGCGGGGGCACGCAGGTCAACCGCAAGCAGAGCACCTTCGCCGCTCGAAGCGCTACTGGCGTCTCCTGTGCCCTGCCGGATGGAGCCTGCCAGAACACGGAATGCGCCGGCGGGCAGTGTCCGATGATGATGTGACCCCAACGCGGTCGCTTTTGGAAACATGGCAGCAACGACGGATCATAATCTGAAGCGAACCGCAACCGCAGGGTTCCTGGCTTGGCTGGTGCCCGGCGCGGGCCACTACTACCTTGGCGAGCGTCACCGGGCGGCGGTCTTCTTCTTCGTGATCGGAGCCACGTTCTGGGGAGGGGTGGCGATGGGCAGTGTCTCCCGCACCATCGACGCCCAACATCGCAAGGCGTGGCTGGTAGCCCAGATCGGGTCGGGAGTTCATGCCCTGACCGTACTGGGTTGGCAGCGTGTCCAATCCGCGACCACCTCGGAATACTGCTACCAGGCGGATGAAGTCGCCGTCGTGTACAGCGGGGTGGCGGGGCTGCTGAATCTGCTGGTCATCTTCGACGCCCTGGCTCGGGGAGAGAAGCCCGTCCCGGTGGGAGGCTCAAACGCCCCGTTCCGCGCCCGCAGGGGGGAGACGTGAGTAACTTGCTGCTAGCATGGTTGACCGCGCCGGTGCAGATCACGGGGTTCCAGCGGTTGCTGCTGCTCCTGCCCCTGTGTCTCAGCATCAGTATCGTGTACAAGACCACCCGCTGCGCCCGCCTCAGTCACTTGCCCGCAGCCACCCTCGCCTTATGGCTGACCATCGTTGCCGGCATGCTTGGGGTGGGCGTGCTCATGTGGGCAGCCTTCCTGCTCCTGGCCTGACCCGCCTCAACAGCGCTTGACAATAATCACCGTGAGATCGTCCGCCTGGGGCGTGCCCGCGCCAAACCTCTCTACGGCTTCGTGCAACCGCGTGATAATCTCATGGGCGGGGGCAGAGCGGTGGGCGCGCACGACATCGAAGATACGCTCGGTACCGAACTGCTCGTCAGCCCGGTCGGTCCACTCGAAGAAACCGTCGGTCACGAGGATGAACACGTCGCCCGGTTTCATATGCAGGGGCGGTCCGGCGGCTGCGTCGAACGCCGGCATGATCGCCAGGGGGAGGGCCGTGGCGTTGAACTCATCGGTTTGGCCCGTATCGGCGTGGTAGTACAGCAGCGGACCATGCCCCGCGCTCACGTAGCGGATGACGTGTTCCTGGGCATCCAGCACCCCGAAGAACGCCGTGACGAAACGCCCCCCGGTCAGATCAGCTTCGAGCAGGTCGTTCACCTGGGACACGATCGCGGAGAGATCCTCCGTCATGGTCACCAGGGCCCGAATCAGCGCCCGGCACTCCGAGACGATCAGCGCCGGGCCGATTCCGTGCCCGGTTGCGTCCGCCAGCAGCAAGCCTAACCCACCCCCAGGCAGGGGAACGTAGTCAAAGCAATCACCCCCGGTCTCGTCCGCGGGGCGGTTCCAACCGGCGATATCGTACCCGGTGACCACCGGATCGCGCTTGGGCAAGAGGGAGCTCTGGATCTCCCGAGCCACCTCCAGGTCGCGTTGCAGACGCTGCTTCTCCGCATACTCGTCCAGCAGCATCTGCCGCTGAACCGCAACCCCCGCCAACGAACCCAGGGTGGCTCCCTCCTCTTCGTCGCGGGCATCGAAAACGCCCCGGTGTTTGTTCAACGCCTGGAGCACGCCCACGATCTGGCCATCGTAGCCGGTGAGCGGGATCGACAGAATCGTCCGCGTGCGATACCCGGTCTGGTGATCGATCTCCCGATTGAAACGCGGATCGGCGTATGCATCTGGAACGTTCACAATGGTGCGCGTCGCCACCGCATCACCCGCCACCCCCAGCTTCGCGGAGAAGCGGATCTCGTTCTGTCCGGTCGCCACCTTGCTGTACAGCTCCTCCGTGGGTGGATCGTACAGGAACACCGAGGCGCGTTCACAAGCCAGCACGGCGCGCGCCGCCGTCTCCACCCGCTGGAGCAGAGGATCGAGCTCCGTGGTCGCCCCGAGGTGCTTCGAGACTTCCAGCAGAGACATCAGGTCGCGAATGCGATGTTCAAGTGCTTCATCGCCCATTCCCAACAGAATCCCATGCCCGCGTCAGCTTGGCAAGCCCCCCCGCTTCGATCCTGCCTGAACCGGTTGCACGAGCTTGCGGCGGGGTGGCCCGAGCATGGCCACGCTGCGCGATGGCCATGGCACCCGGCGATGGGCACCCGTCGTGCATGAGTTGGTTGACAGGCATGGACGTGCTCGTAGGCTAGGGTCGTTCATTCCCGGTAGTCCTCAGCAGG
>JAAEQG010001606.1 GCA_024231775.1 bacterium | reverse complement strand
TTCTGGATTACGCGTCGCCGGGAGTGACCGTCTGCCAGCGAAACGTCACCGCCGAAGCGGGGGAGCTGAGCATCGCCGCCCGGATGGTGAACGACACCCATGGGCCGCTCGAAGCCGTCCTGAAAGCGGAGGTGTTCGACCATACGGGAAGGAGCGTCGCCTCGGCGGAGCAGGCGGCGACCATGGCCGTGGGGCTTTCGGAACGGACGCTGGATCTGACCGTCGTCAATCCGGAACTCTGGCAGGGAGTAGAAAATCCCTACCTCTACGATGTCCGGGTCTCCCTGGAGACCGACGGGCACGGCGCCGATACCGTGGACATCAAAACCGGTTTGCGTTCCTACGCCATGGACCCGGAAAAAGGCTTCGTCCTGAACGGCCAGCCCTTTAGACTACACGGCGCCAGCCGGCACCAGGACCGGAAGGGCGTCGGCCACGCCATCACCAGAGAGCACATGGAAGAGGACATGCGGATCATGCTCGAGATGGGATGCACCTCGATCCGTTTGGCTCACTATCAGCACGACTCCTACTATTACGACCTCTGCGACCGGTACGGCCTGGTTGCCTGGGCGGAAATTCCCTACGTCTCCCAGACCAGCGACACCGACGAAGAGGGCCTCAATCTCAAGCAGCAGCTGC
>JAAEQG010001605.1 GCA_024231775.1 bacterium | reverse complement strand
CGCTGAACGCGAAGCGCCCCGCGGTGTCCGCGATATCCAGCCGACCGCATGCATCCGTCTCCGCCGCCGCGGACAGCACACGAACACCCTGCGCATTCGCGATGTCCATATGGCCGCCCCCGGACTGCGCTGGCACCCCCAGAGTGAGAGCGTTATTCGAAAGCGCATTCACCAGCGAGATCGCACCACCCTGCGCAGACGTATTTAACACCATCCGGCTCTGCCCCGCGCCATCCGCCAGTGTGAGTGCGCAACCCACAAGCTGATCTGCCTCCAGCGTGAACACCGGCATGCCACCGGAATTGTTCGCCATCAGTCGCCCCGCACCCCCAGAATCGGTCGCCAGCACCATCCCCGGCTTGCCCGCGGGGTTGCGCGTCTCAACTATCCCGCCGTACTCATCCGTCCCGACCGACACCACCGCCGTCCCGACGGGATTGCGGACCTCGAATACGCCGCCCCATTCGCCGCCGCTCGCGGCCACGACCGTGCTTCCCGCAGCGTTGTTCAGCCCCAATTCACCGCCAGATTCGCCCGAAGCGGCCCGAAGCATGCGCTTGCCGCCGTCGTTCCACAGCCCGAACTCACCCCCGGCATCGCCGGCATACGCCGCGAACACCGTTCCGGAAGCATTGTTCCAGATATTCAGATCGCCCCCGGCATCGTTGGCCGAAGCTCGAAACACATTCGCCCCCTCTGCGTTCCAGACATCCAGCTTCCCGCCCCGCTCATCCGCCGAGGCGGCGAAGACCAGGTTCCCCTCATCATCCACCACTTCGAACCGATGCGCCTGGATCACATCCGAGACCATCGGTCCCGCTGCCGCCAGACATACCGCGCCAACCACTACGGAAAACAGCACCAGCGAAGCCAGCCGAACCAAGGCATCGGAAACGGAACGCTATCGCAGTACTACGCCAACATGGCCCGGGCGTACGCCGGATTGAAGAACACGGCCAAGGCGGTCGACGCCGCCTGCGGAGCGATCATCCCGACCTGGTGGACATTCTTCTGGAACAGAACTATCGCTCTACCCAGACGATCCTGGATGCCGCGCGCGCCATCATCCAGCACAACCCCGACCGCACCGACAAATCGCTCTTTACGCGGCGAGGGCAGGGGATCAAGGTCAACGTTCGCGAGACCTACGATCAGGACGAGGAGGCCGAGTTCGTCGCGAACACTGTCACGCGGTTGGGTCGGGAGGGGATCCGTCCGGGCGATTGCGCGGTGATGTATCGCACCAACGCTCAATCTCGCGCTTTCGAGGATGCTTTCATCCGCGCTGGAATGCCCTACAGGCTGGTCGGGGCTACCCGCTTTTACGCCCGCCGCGAGGTCAAGGACGTGGTCGCTTTCCTGCGGCTGATTCACAATCCCGCCGAGGGGGTGAGTATGGGCCGCGTGATCAACGTCCCACCCCGGGGCATCGGGCGCAAGACGATGATGGCGTTGGAGGGGGCGGCGCGCGAGCGGAGCGTGTCGATGTACGAGGTGCTCCAGGGACTCGCGAATCCCGAATCCACAGGCCCAAGGTTGGGCGTGCGGGCACAGCGGGCGCTGGCGGCGTTCCGGGAAATGCTGGATGGCTGGATCGTGGCGCGCGAGCAGATGACGGTAGCACAGTTGATCGACCGGGTGTTGCAGGATGTCCGTTACGCCAACCATCTCCGCGACGGCACCGAGGAGGGGGACGAGCGCTGGAACAACGTGCTAGAGTTGCGCAACGTGGCCGCCGAGTACGAGGATTTGACGCTGACCGATTTTCTGGCCGACGTTGCGCTCGTCTCCGACGTGGACAGCCTGGGCGGCGAGGTGGACGCCCTGACGTTGCTCACGCTTCACAGCGCCAAGGGTTTGGAATTCCCCATCGTCTTTGTCACCGGGTTGGAGGAGGGGATATTGCCTCACAGCCGTTCCTTCGACGACGCGGAGCAGATGGCCGAGGAGCGGCGGTTGATGTACGTCGGTGTGACGCGGGCGCAGGACCGGCTCTTTTTGACGTATGCCTTTATGCGCACCCGCTACGGTGAAAGCGAACCCTCGGTTCCCAGCCGTTTCCTGGAGGATATTCCCCCGGAACTGGTCAGCGGTTCGTGGAGGCAGGGACGCGGGACGCGGAGCACGGGACGTTGGACGAGGAACGAGGGGCGTGAGACACGGAGCACGGGGCGTTGGACGAGGAACGAGGGGCGTGGGACGAGAGAGGCGACTCGCGGCCCACAGACTGCGGTTCGTTATCTGCAATCCGACAGCCCGACTGACGACCCGAAACCCAAAGCGCCCGAGTTACAGTTCCGCGCCGGGCAGCGGGTGCGGCACGCGACTTTTGGCGAGGGGCT
>JAAEQG010001604.1 GCA_024231775.1 bacterium | reverse complement strand
TATGCATGCCCCCCCTCATTTCGGTGTGGGATTCACTGGGTTCTGGGCCGAGCTTACTGGCAGCGCCACCCGGCAGGCAGGATGCCTGCCCGACAACATGTCGGCATGGGATTCACTGGGTTTTGCGCCGACCTTCCTGCCACCACCACCCGGCAGGCAGGATGCCTGCCCCACAACTCCGTGGCTACGGCATCGAGTTCGGCCAGGCAGATGTATCGCCACTTTCAAAGCCGTCGCTGAAGAAAGCACCGGAGCATCTCCATTCCCCAATCCGAGACGAGGCGACTCCCCCGGCGGAAAGGAAGTCGCCACCAACGTGGAGCCTCTTGCCGTCGTCAATAATGGCGAGCGCCCTGACAGTGCCACCCAGCCCGGTCCCGGATGGACCAGAGAGAGCAGACCACTGTGCTCCATCCCAACTCGCGATGTGGTTGACGGTGACCCCTCCGGCTATGGAGAAGGCGCCGCCAGCGTAAAGCGCCTCTCCACCGCCGTCGTCAAAGGTGGTGAACCCATTGACGCTGCCATTCGCCCCGATCCCGGAGGGACCGGAGAGGACTGACCACCGAGTACCATCCCATTTGGCAATGCTGTTGACGGTGACCCCGCCCGCAGTGGCGAAGTCACCGCCAGCGTAGAGCGCCTCGCCAGTGCCGTCATCAAAGCTAGTGAGCGCATAGACGTAGCCATTCACCCCGGTACCGGTGAGGGCAGACCACTCGGTGCCGTCCCATCTGGCGACGTGATTGGCGAAGATTCCCCCGGCATATGAGAATCTTCCGCCTACGTAGAGCGCCTCACCGGTGCCGTCATCAAAGGTCGTGAGCGCATAGACCCAGTTGTTTACCCCGGTACCAGAGGAACCGGTAAGGGCAGACCACTCAGTGCCATTCCATTTGGCGATGCGGCTGACGGTGACCCCGCCCGCAGTGGAGAAGGTGCCGCCAACGTAAAGCGCTTCACCGGTGCCATCGTCAAATGTAGTGAGCGCGTTGACGTCTGAGTTCACCCCCGTCGCAGAGGGACCGAAGAGGGCAGACCACCCTGAACCATCCCATTTGGCGATATTGTTGGCGACAAGCCTGCTGGCAGCATTTTCTCCGGCAGCATAGAAGCTACCGCCAGCGTAGAGCGCCTCTCCGGTGCTGTCGTCAAAGGTAGTGAGCGCGCGGACCGACTGCACACCCCCTGCGGTATCGAGAGGACCGCCGATTCCAGACCACTGAGAGCCATCCCATTTGGCGATGCGTTTGACCGTGACCCCGCCGGCAACGACGAGGTATCCGCCAGCGTAGAGCGCCTCTCCGGTGCCGTCATCAAAGGTAGTGAGCGCATAGACGTTGTCATCCACCCCTGCACCGGTGAGACTGGACAGGTCAGACCACTGTGAGCCATCCCATCTGGCGATGTTTTCGACGGTGAGCCCTCCGGCAGAGTAGAAGTTGCCGCCCACGTATATCGCCGCACCAGAGCCGTCGTCAAAAGCAGCGAAGGCATAGCTGGAGTAACTCACCCCGTTTCCTGAGGGCCCGCTGAGGGCAGACCACGCTGAGCCATCCCATTTGGCAACATAGCTTGTGGTGACCCCCCCCGCAGCGCCGAAGTTGCCGCCCACGAAGAGCGCCTCACCAGAGCCGTCGTCCAAGGTAGTCAGCACAAAGACGTTGCTACCATTCACCCCGGTTCCCGAGGGCCCGGTGAGGGCAGACCACTCGGTGCCATCCCATCTGGCGATGTGGTTGACGGTGACCCCGCCAGCGGAGACGAAGTACCCGCCAACAAAAAGCGCCTCTCCCGAGCCGTCATCGAAGGTGGCGAGCCCAAAGACGATGCCATTCACCCCGGTCCCGGATACACCGGTGAGGGCAGACCACTCGGATCCATCCCATTTGGCAATGCCGGCGACGGTGACCCCCCCGGCAGTTGAGAAGTTGCCGCCGGCGTAGAGCGCCTCACCAGAGCCGTCGTCGAAGGTGGCGAGCCGATAGACGACGTCGCTGACTCCGGTACCGGAGGGACCAGAGAGGGCAGACCACGCTGAGCCATCCCATTTGGCGACCCGGCTGACCGCGAGCCCCCCGGCAGTGGAGAAGTCTCCGGCCGCGTAGAGGGCCTCGCCAGAGCCGTCGTCGAAGGTGGTGAGCCCAAAGACGACGCCGTTGACACCGGTACCGGAGGGACCGGAGAGGGCAGACCACTGCGTGCCATCCCATTTGGCGATGCGGTTGACGGTGACCCCACCAGCGCTGGTGAAGTTGCCACACGCGTAGAGCGCCTCACCCGAGCCGTCGTCAAAGGTGGTGAGCCCATAGACGACGTCGTTCACTCCGACCGAGGTAGCAGAACGAGCAGAGAGGGCAGACCACTCAGAGCCATCCCATTTGGCGATGTGGTTGACGATGGCCCCCCCGGTTGAGACGAAGCCCCCGCCTGCGTAGAGCGCCTCACCAGATCCATCGTCGAAGGTCGTGATCGCTTCGACGTAGTAATCCATATCACTGGTCCAAAACCCTTGCGCCCAACCACAGCCGGTGACCCGATCACCGGGCTCTTCTCCCGAACCAATACCAGCTCCCAACAGTATGATACAGGTTAGGACGACGGTATCAATTCTCCTATTTTTCATTGGCCTCTCCTTGGCGGTCCGGTCGATCACATTTCTCTCCTTGAGGCTGTACGCAAGTAGGCTCCAAAAGTTATTCCTGCGTGTGCGAGAAGGGTATGGGAAACTGTCTACCCAACAGAGGTCCTGCTTCCTGAGGAGTCGACCGGTCTCCGGGCCGCTTCTCTGGCGATCTGTCATCAGCTGCGAACTGTCTCTGCGCATCGACTTTCTCGCTCGAACAAGCGGCTTCAGGATATCCAACTCAGGGCAGCCGTCGAGGCCGCAATCCGGCTCTGGCTTGACATATCAGGGGAGAGTCAACGCTG
>JAAEQG010001603.1 GCA_024231775.1 bacterium | reverse complement strand
GAACATCTCTCGAAGACCCTCGAAACGGGCGGGACACCACTGATGCAGGAACTGATCGACCGATACCGCCAGCTCGTCGTCGCGGAGGAATCCGTCGAGACGCTGAACCGCGCCTTGGCATTGGTCGAAGACGTCTTGGGGATCCGGGTTCGGTGGACGCAACGGCGGCTCGAGGCCTTCGGCATCACGGACAAGGGGCGCCCGGACGAGGTCTCCATTCACATGACCGAGCGACTCCGGGCCCTCGACTTCCCGGAATTGGCGCAGGTCGGCGGGAGACGTCGCCGCACCCAGTTGCGCCAGGAGCAACAGGCCCTTGCGGTCCGGACCGCCGTGACGCTGGCCGTTGTTCTGGCCCTCACCGATGAAATACGTCCTCCGCTGCCGGAGCATTGGCACTCCCTCCTGGTTGACGCCTGTCTCATAGTCTTCCATCAAGCGTACTTCGCCCTGCTGCCTGAGCTAGGGACACGGGGGTGGGAGGACGAGCAACGGCTGCTAACGGAGTCGTTTCCTCGTTTCGCTCAGCATATCCCCCGGGTCTCGGACCGCTACACCGTCCTCGCTCTGTACCACGACGCAGCCGGTGAGTGGGAACGAGCGGCCCGCTTTTACCGCGAGGCCCTCCTCGCCACCCACTCCGACGATCATGAGTTCATGACCACCTTGCAGACCTGCTGGAGCTTCTGTATAGAGCATCAGATGTTCCACCAGGCATTCGACCTGCTGCTGGAGAGTCACTCCCGGATCGCGCGGCAGGACCTGGACGAGGTGCGGGAGCTCATGGCGTTGACTTTCGGGTTGCAGCAGAGTTTCTACGAGGCGAAACTCGGCAAGCGAGCTTTCGTCGGTCAACCCGGTACGACAAGACCGGTCAGCGCGCGTAGAGTGGTGCCGAACACGAGCCGGCCTGAATGGAGCAGAGTGGATTAAAGTCCCACTTTCATTGGCTCCCTCTTCGCGCGTTGCATAGCTAGCTAGAGTGGCGCGTCGCAGCGAATCCTGCAGGCGTTTCCGGCAATTTGACCCACCCTGATTCCAAGCCGCTCCACCGCCCCCAGCTGTCATCCTGAGCGGAACGCGAGGGGCGCCT
>JAAEQG010001602.1 GCA_024231775.1 bacterium | reverse complement strand
TCGATGGTGAGGCGGTCGCCGTAGAACTCGTCGAGCAGGTGTGGCTTGATCTTGAGGCGGATCATCTCGGCCGGCACGACGAAGGCGAGCTTCTTGGTGAGTAGATCGCCCACCTTGAGGACGCAGGGTTGCATGCGCTCCTTGCAGCGCATGTAGATCGTGTGCTCGCGATCCGGGCTGAGAGAGTGGGGGACGCAGTAGCGCACGTTGCGGCCGGGCACCAGGGAGATGGTGTCGGGCGGCCGGCGCATCTCGCGCGCCCACTCGCCGGCAAAGCGCCCCGCGCGCAGCGACTCCTCGGTGACGAAGTCGACCAGGTCGTGCACGTGCAGCACGTTGCCGCAGGCGAATACGCCCGGCAGGCTCGTCTCCATCGTGCTCGACACCACGGCTCCCCCGGTCACCAGGTCGAGGTTGATGCCGATGCTCTGCGACAGCTCGTTCTCGGGGATCAGTCCGATCGAAATCAGCAGCGTGTCGCACTCCACGTCCCAGGCCTTGGCGAGCACGGGTCGCAGTGCATCGTCCACCGGGGCCACCCGGATCCTCTCCAGCCGGTCTTGGCCGTGGATGGAGACTACG
>JAAEQG010001601.1 GCA_024231775.1 bacterium | reverse complement strand
CGCAGCGCTCCGGAGCTGCGTCAGCTGGTGTCCAGCTCGCGCAGACGCCGGAGTATCGCGCCCGAGACCTGTGAAGAATCGGCACACCGCCTGGGGCTCGGCCCTCGGAAACAAATCGAAGAAAAGTGCACACGCTCGGCTGAATACGTGCTAGGCTCTATCTATATCGAATGCAGGGGTAGACAGCCTGCCGATGAAAGGACCGACATGAATGCACTGACTACAAAAACCAACACTTGGACGCTGAAGAGCGGTACCAACAAAGGCCAGCGTCGAATTTGGATCGAGGGACAGCGCCTTGCCGCTCTCGGACTCACGCGCGGGACGCGCCTTTCTCGCCACATGAACCCGGGTGGGGTCATGACCCTTTCGATCATTGTGGGTGAGCCGCCGAAGGGTCCGAAACACACGATCGCCGGAACGCTTGACCGCCCCATTCTGGACCTGTCCGGCAAGTGGGTCACGAAATTCATGGGCACCTCGGAGCGATTCATGGTGGTGACCATGGTCGACGAATCCGGGAACGTGGAAGGCCTGCACATTGCTCCGGTGCAGTCATGAGGGATGCGATCATCGAGGCGATGGCTGGAGTTTTCGAGCGGAGCGAAGACGACGTCCGCTCCACCGTTGGCGAGCGCGAGGGTTGCATCCTGACGATCTCAACCGAGACCGGCGTCATACCGGATCCGTGGTCCGGCTTCGCGGATGACTATGAACGCTGGATGGAAGTCCAACGCCGTCTGGAGACCACCGCTCATCCCGGGGTGACACCGTGTTACTGGGACTCGATCAACCCCGGCTTGCAGTGCTGGTACCCATGAGGTGAGACCCCGGGCAGCGAGCCCGGGGTCAATGCGGCTTTGCCTGGCTGGCACCGTCCAGCGCTTGAGATCTTTCGAGCGTTGGACGGTGAACGCCATTTTCACCGTATTTTTCTGCATATTTTTGGCGTGTAGACAGCGCCAGAAAGGAAATTTCATGACGGAGACAGAGCAACTTTTGGCGTGGATTCTCGCCCAACCTGCACCCAAACAGGCGCGCAAGTGAGCACGCTGGTTCAGCTATCACGCAAGGCCAAGCCACTCCCCCATACAGGGAGTGGCTGTAACCGTACGATTTGGAGCCGCAAGGGCGATGCACAGATCAAGTTGCGCAGTGCCAACGGCAAACTGGCCGATCGAAGCAAGGGCGAATTGGTTCACCAGACTGCTACCGGCGTTCAGACGTGTCCGCAGTCCTGCCCTTTTCTGGGCAACGGATGTTACGGGGAGAATGGTCGCGTTGGATTGCAAATCAACGACCGACTAGAGCACGGGACAAGCGCACGGTCTGCGGCAATCGGGGAGGCAGCGTGCATTGACGAAGCACCTGCAACCACGCGCGACGGTCGACCGATTCACATGCGCCTTCACGTCCGGGGAGACACGCTAGCGCAGTGGGTTCCGATCGTTGCCGGCGCCGTTTCCCGGTATGTCGAGCGCTCGGGATTTGAGCGCAACGGAGCTCGCCTGGTTTGGGGCTACACCCATGTTTTGGACGTTGACCGCGCAACGTGGGGTCCAGACATTTCCATTCTGGCCAGCGTCCAGCGTGCTCGAGAGATTCAGCAAGCTCGAGATCGTGGATTTGCAGCGGCAATCGTGGTCAACGACGTTCCATCCGCGCGCGGGTTCCACGATGAAAGCACGGGTGAATTCATCCTGCCGTGTCCCGTTCAATCGGGAAGAGCTACTTCCTGCATTTCTTGTGGACTCTGTCTCCGGGACAATTTCCTGTTTGATAACGGGATCACGATCGCTTTCAGCGCACATGGCGCAACGCGCAAGGTGCGCGACGCATTGAAAGGAAACACAAAATGAACAACGGAAAATGGAGCGAAGAAACCTACCACATTCAGTCCGATGCACTTGGGGGCTTCTGCCTCTGCTGCCGGGACTGGACCCGATCGGGTGACACGGAAGGCGACGCTCAGGAATACGAATGCCCTGGTTGCGGGGAAAACGCTGTCATCGGCGCTGAAATTTGGATGTTGACGCACGTGAGCTGAAACCATGTCGAGCCCCGACCGGGGCTCGTCCTTTGGCTTGTCTGCTCGACATGGATCGAGCACTCATTGAAAGGAAACCACATGTTTTTACTTGTCAATACGTTTCACCGCATCCCGGGAGACACTGCCGGGCACATCGTTTCGAGGCATCGAAGCGAGCGTAGAGCTTTCGCGCGCAAGCGTCTGGAGTCCCGGAAGGCGCTGGGAACGCTGGGAATGTGGCTTGTCGTGGTGGACCTTGAGGGCAATCCGTGTCCGCGCGGTAGCTGGGCTCCGGCGAACACGGGAACGATCGTCGAATGGGAGTGCCCATGAACGCCGAAGACGATCGCACGCCAGAAGAACGAGCCTTCGACCGAGGGCTTGTGGTCGGTCTGCTCAGCGCTTGCGGACTTTTCGGAGCGCTGCTTTGGGCCGCATCCCCTACCGCAGCCGAAAAACTCGACCATTGTACCGACGTCGTGTGGGAAGCGAACCAATGAGTGCATCAATTTCGGGAGGCGAGGGGACGGTAGCAACGTGCGCCGAGTGTGGCTCCGAGGAAGTCCAGACGCTGCACCTCTACTGGCTACGAGAGAACGGCGAGCCAATGCCCGATTATTACGGCCGCGCAGGGGCTTTCCCGAACAACGGTATTTTCTGCCCGGACTGCAACGCCGAAGGGCGGGAAAGTAGCGCGCTCAAGTTCGTTCGGAGGTAGGTTAGCCACACACCCGATAGCAGTGGTATCTTAAAGGATGCCACTGCGTTTTTGTGTGCTCGCACTCGCTGCTTGCCTGGCTTGGAGTTCGACTGCCAGAGCCGAAACACTGGCCGATTTTTTGATCGCTGGGATGCCCTCGGAGCATCGGCAGGAAGCAACCACGCTCGCCATTTGCGTACTCGCTGAAGCGGGCGCCAATCGGCTAGATCACCACGCAATTTTACACGTACTCAAGCGACGAGCCGCGCTGCTCTCGAGTCGCTCCGGGCAGCATGTAGCCCCGGCCGGGATGGCTCGCAGATACTGTCGAATTTTTCGGGATGCTCCCAAGCATCGACTTTTTTTGAGGTCGTTCGCCTGGGCTCAGACCCCCGATCGGCAGGCGTACGCGCATGCGTGGCAACAAGCCCAGCTCTCGGTAGTACTTTTTTTGCTCGACGTGGATATCGACCCCTGCGATGGCCGCAGCATGCATTGGGGCTCGACAGCGGACGCCCAGAAGCCTCCGAAACGCTCGGTGAGGGTGCACTGCGGACCCACTAGAAACGTTTTTTGGAGCGGACCCCAGCGGAGCTCCAGCATATGAGCGCAGTACTAGATTTTTTTCTGGGGCAGGGCGGCGCGCTCGCCGTCGCGGGCGCATGGATATTTTTTTTGCAGCGCCAGGTCTCGGTCCTGCAGACGAGGCTCGCCTCGCTGGAGACCGAGCACCGGGAGAGCACAGCGCAGACGTACGCCCGCGTGCTCGAGGTCTCGGCGCACATGGCCAGTAGCCTACGGCGCAGCGAGGAGGCGATCGTGCGCCTCGGGGGACGGTCCAGTGGAAACGGTACGCCAAGCGCTTGAAGCGCTTCAGAAGGCGTCCGAGCGCGCCCGCGCTATCGCGGGCGCGCTGGAGGTCCTCGCGCTCATCAGGGAGCAGCAGCGAGCCTTCCCGCAGTTGCGCTCCGAGCGCTAGCTACTTGCGGTGCCGCGGCTTCACCGCCGGACGGAGGCTCCACTCGTGGATGATCCGCCCAGCGGTCTGCAGCAGACCACCCACGGACACGTGCCCGTCGATCTCGACGCCGTCCGCCTCCCGCCCGTCGGCGCTGATGCGCTCCACCGTGCCGGTGAGCGGCCCCTCGCCTGCATCTGCACCTGCGATCGTGAGTCTGTAGACAGCCATCTCAGTACCCCCTCTCTCTGACCTCGGTGGCGATCTCCTCCATTTGGCGGGGCGGCAGCGTCAGCACGTGGCCTTCGCGCAGCACCAACACCCCGCCGCATCGCAGCTCACGACCGAGGGTGCACGCGAGCTCCAGCTCCCCGGGGCACCCGGGTGACTCTCGGGTGGGCGCCTCCGCCTCGCCCCACGATAGCACCTCCACCTCTAGCTCGACCGGCACCTCGACGTCCACCTCTCCACATCCGGCGTCGATCTGTATCGTGATCATCATCTCCATGGATTACCTACCTTTCAATTAAAGAAGCCCCCACCGGCTACGGGACCGGTGGGGGCTCACCCCGCACAACGCGCCAACAAGGTAGACAGATGGTCACGCTGCACTAGCTCGCCAGGCGAAAGGAAATAAGCCCGGCTCGCGTACCTCTACTCAGAACGGGACGTCACCCCCGTCATTCTCCGCGGTGCGGGGACGGGACGTCCAGTGGCTCACGTAGTAGCTCTCCGGTCCGCCCTGCTGAGCGAACGTGGCCAGCGACAGCCTGTCCATCTGCCCCTCGGGCCGCTTCTCGTCGGCCTTGTAGAAGCTCACGTCGAAGTTGCCCTTGTCCGAGAAACGGTTCTCCCACAGGCAACCTAGCTCGCAGCGCTCTCCGCTTTCCTTGTGCTTCACTACCAACCTGCCCACCGGGGGCTTGCGTCCATCACTCATGCTCTCGCTCCTTGCTGCTCTCGCAGTGTTCGCTCGTGACGCTTGTACGCCATCTGCAATTGGGTCCTCTGTTCGCCCGTGGTCGAGCGGCAGTCCTCGGCGAGCTCCCGGTCAGTCGCGAGCGCCTCGGCGGTGGTGTGCGCCTCGATGCGGTTGATCAACCCCTCAACGCTCTGCGTCTGCGGAGCAGTCCGCGCTCGCGCACTCGGCTTGGGCTTGGGCTTCGCGCTGCCGTGGCTGCTCGCAGCGTTGCGGTCGGTCTCCACGTCGGCCTCGGGGTCGTCTCCCCATGAGATCAAGAACGCGTTGGCAAGGCAATACTTCAGCGCCGCCGTGTTTGCTTTCATGACCGCCTTGTCGCCGGTGTCGCTGCCACTGCCGAGCCCCTCCACCTTCACCGAGTCGCTGCCCTTGCGGAAGGTGAGCGAGAGCTTGACGATGGCGTGGAACGTGGCCTTCTTCGCGCCCTGAATGACTTCGTGCGAGACCATATCAGCGGTCGATTCGCAGCACACTCCTTGGCTCGAGAGCGACGCGTTCACCTTCTTCAGCACCGCCTCGGCGCTCGCGTAGCGATACCGCTGAAAATCATTCGTCGCGTCCTTCTGCACGTAACCCACCTCTCCCATGGTCTGGGCGAGGCACTCCTGTAGCGTCTTGCTTGCCATCTTCCTCGTTCCTTTCTGGCTCGCCGCGAGCGCTTGCCGCGCGGCCTCCTCTACCTCTGCTCGGCTGACCTCAGCCATCAGCACAGCTCCTTGCGCAGCGTCTCAAGCTCCGCGCGGAACCCGGCCACCCGCTCGATGATGTCGTGCTGGTAGTCGATATCAGCCTCGACCATCCAGCACTTGAGATCTCGACCACCCACCAGGCAGGTCACCAGAGCAGCGTGCCAGCCGGTCACCAGCATCTGCGCCTGAACCTGAGCGAAATACAGCGGCGGGCACTCGCGGTAGTTGTATTTCTGGCCGACGAACTGGGCCGTGGTTTTGACTTCGAGCAGCAGCGGCTTGCCGTGCGCCTCGATGCACTGCAGCAGGTCAGTGGCCCAGCTCTTGTCGAAGAGCTTGTCGTCGCCGAGGTCGTAGCCCTTCTGCTCCGTCTTGGGTCCGCGTACCGCAGCGAGGTCAGGCTCGAAGCCAGACTCGCGGTCGAGCCACGCGTACCCGTCCGTGGTCGCGCCGATGCTGAGGTCGTCGCGAACGTAGAAGCGCTGCACGTTCAAGGTGTGAAGACCGAGCGCCACGCCTGTCGCGTCAGCCACGGGCCCCTCCATCCAGCTGCCCCACCACATAGGCGCGTTCTGCTGAAGCTCGAAGTCGGCGAGCTTGCGCTCCACCAGCGTGTCGGCCTTCTGGTACGGGTTCGCGTCCATCAGCACAGCGACGTCGCTGGCTGTGACGGCGACCTGCTTGCGCATGGCCAGCCACTGGTCACTGCTGGCCTCACACACGTAGCGAGCGTTGGCCTCGGGCACCGCGGTGCTCTTGATGTCGATGCTCATCGCTTCACCTCGACGGCATGATGGTCCTCTACCGTGGCCCGAGAAGGGTCCACGCCCGCCTCAGCGAGGCGGCGACGGTGAGCCTCGATGCCGTGCGCGACCATCTCACAGGCCTGCTCGATGGTGTCACCTTCGCCAGCGAAGTAGACGCCGCGCGAACCGTAGTCGAGCTGCGTGACCACCATCT
>JAAEQG010001600.1 GCA_024231775.1 bacterium | reverse complement strand
TTGTTCGAGGTGTGTGATGAACTGGCTCCCTTTGCCCGGAACCGCCGCAACACCGATCTGCTGGCCAACAAGACCCTGCTGACCGCCTTCTATCAGCCGAGTACCCGCACGCGTCTGTCCACCGAAGCGGCGATGCATCGTCTGGGCGGACACGTATTGGGGTTTGCCGATGCGAAGATGACTCGGGCGGGCGACTTCTACATGGAGTCGATCAAGGACACCGTGCATATGCTCGAGTATTACGGCGACGTGATCGCCATGCGCCATTACCAGGAAGGCGCTCCGCAAGAAGCCGCCAAGTGGGCTACGGTACCGATCATCAACTGCGGCGACGGCTGGGGCGAACATCCCACCCAGGTGCTCACCGATCTCTACACCATCTGGCGCGAGAAGGGCACGCTCGACGGATTGAACTTCATGTGCATCGGCGACGGGCGTATGCGCACCATGCACTCGATCGCCTACGCGATGTCCCAGTTCGACATCAAGACCACGTTCATCTTCCCGCCGGACATGGCGTTCACCAAGGAGTTCAAGCAGGAACTGGACGCGGTGAACGTGCGCTACTGCGAGGCGAAGAGCGCCGCCGACGCCATCGGTGAGGCCGATGTGATCTACATGGAGCCGGTGGTGCAGGCGGACTACACCCAGTCGCGCGTGGAGTCGAGCGAGGACAAGGGCCTTACGCCTACCGAGTACCGAGTTACCCGCGAGCTGCTGCGTGACAAAGCCAAGACTGACTCGATCATCCTGCACTCGCTGCCGCGGATGGACGAACTGCCCGCCGACGTGGACAGCACCCGCCATGCTCGCTATTGGGAAGAGGCGTTCAACGGCGTGGTCATGCGCATGGGCCTGCTCTCGCTCATCCTGGGCGTGATGGAGTAGCTCGCTCTTTGCGGAGCAAAGTGCAGGGGCTCACCGCGAGCCCGGGTCCAGAGCTTGAGATGATTAAGCCCCCGAGCAGGGGCGACGGAAGGTCAGGCTACGCCGAGTCCTTCCTTCGCCCCCGCCGGGGGCTCTGCTTTTGAGCGTTCGATTTCCCAGGGCTCGCTTCGCTCACCCTGGGCTCTATTCCTGCGCCCCCTTCGGGGGCTCTGCGTCGGATCGCTTCGGGGGCTCTGCGTCGGATCGCTTCGGGGGTTCTACGTCGGATCGCTTACCTGCCTTGTCCAGGGGTCGCTTCGCTTACCCTGGGCTTTGTTTCTTCGCCCTCTTCGGGGCTTACCTTGGAGCGTGCCTTCGAAGGCTGGTCCGGGTGGTGTGCCTGGATGTCCGAGGCTTCTGTCTGCAACCACCGATTGGGCCATTCCAGAGCCGGCGGTGGGCTACCCCATCCGGTGCGGGGCGGCGGTGTCGAGCACGTTCTTCAGCACCGCGGCGGGGTGCTCGAAGCGGGTGAGCATAATCATCGCGGCGATTACGTAGAGCTTGTGCTCGGCTTCGTTGTAGGTGCGCAGGCGATAGCGCTCGAAGACGCTGGCAGCCACTTCGCCGGCGGTGCAGTTGACGTCGGTGATGTCCGCGGGCAAGGGGTGCATGTAGAGGGCTTCGCCGCCCTTGGTCAGCTTCATCAGCTTCTCGGTACACTCCCAGTTCTTGTACTTGGCGTTGTTGGCTAAGCACTCCTTCTCCAGGTCTTCGAGCTCCTTGGACTTCCCGGCGCGGAGCAAGGAAGTGCGGCGCTCCATGATCTGGTAGGGGGCCCAGCTCTTGGGATACACGATGTCGGCGCCGGTGAAGGCTTCCTCCATGCTATGTACCTTGGCGAACGATCCGCCGGATTCCTTGGCGTGGTTGCCGGCGATCTGCTCCAGCTCGGGGATGACGTCGTAGCCCTCCGGGTGGGCGAGCACGACCTCCATTCCGAAACGGGTCATCAGGTTGATAATGCCCTGGGCCACCGAGAGCGGTTTGCCGTAGGACGGGGAGTAGCCCCAGGTCATCGCGATCTTCTTGCCACGCAGGGCTTCGAGCGAACCGAAGGTCTTCTGCAGGTGCATGAGGTCGGCTAACGACTGGGTGGGATGGTCCTGGTCGCACTGGAGGTTGATTACCGCGGGCCTTTGGGGCAGGACGCCTTCGCGGTAGCCCTCGTCGACCGAGGTGGACACCTCGGCCATGTACTCGTGGCCTTCGTGGATGAAGAGGTCGTCGCGAATGCCGATGACCTCGGTGAGAAACGAGATCATGTTGGCGGTCTCGCGCACGGTCTCTCCGTGGGAGACCTGCGACTTACTCTCGTCCAGATCCTGGGCGGACAGGCCTAGCAGGCTGGACGCACTGGCGAAGGAGAAGCGGGTGCGGGTGGACTTGTCGCGGAAGTTGGACACCGCCAGTCCGCCGGCGAACACGCGCGGGGCGATATTGGCTCGCCACAACTCCTCCAGCGCTTCGGCTGCCAGCATGACCGCCTGCAGGTCGGCGCCGGACTGCTTCCAGGTCAGCAGGAAGTCCTTGTTGAAGAGGTTCGTGTCCAGGCCGCCCAGTTGTTCGAGCAGCGAATGCGCTCTTTCGTTTTTCATGTGATCATCCTCAAGGTGATTACTGTCAAAAGGTGACCGCCGCGGCTGATCCGTACCTCCGGACCCACGGTTTGGCTACCACGCGTTTCGCTACCAGGCTGCAAGTACGAGGCTGGCAGTTCCTGGGCGGACGGTGGTTAGCCCAGGCCCACCTTAGCGTTGAACTCGCCGATGAGCTGGTCCCACTCGTCGACCTGGGCGAAGGTCTCTTCCCAGAAGTCGGGGTCCCACATCTGGTTCAATTCCCCTACGTCGCGCTGCTGCTGCTCGACCCAGGTGTAGTACTTGAAGTTGTGCAGCATCTTGCGGTCGTAGTAGTTGAGCTCGCGCAGGTTGTCGATACCGATGCCCTCGAGATAGCGGGCAAAGTGGGCACCGGCGTCCGCCTGGCCATAGTCCCCATGCAGGTGGAGTTGTTCGGCTTGGCGCGATCCGTACATCTCCATGGAATCGGTTAGTGGGGTGAAGAGTACGTCGTGCGAGCCCATCTCGTAATACCGGGCCGCCTGGATGGCGGCTACCAGGTTGCAGATGCTGGAGATACCGAGCAAGGGAAGCTGCTCGACGAGGGCTTCGGGGATCTCCTGTCGGCGGAGGAACTCCTGCCCGGCGTCCTCGTTGAACAGGCGCAACAAAGCCATGCACTGCTCGTCATCAACCGCACAAATCATGTCCGTATTGCGCACGTTGTGTACCCAGGGCACGTGCTTGTCACCGATGCCCTCGATGCGGTGTCCACCAAACCCGCAGCGCAACAGGGTCGGACACTGCAACGCCTCGGTGGCGACCACCTTGAGGTGTGGGTAACGCGTCCGCAGGAAGTCGCCCGCGGCGATGGTGCCCGCACTGCCCGTGGCGGAGATGTACGCCGCCAGGCGATCGCCCTCGCCGGAGATTTGGCTGAACACCTCGTCGATGATGGACCCGGTGAGGTGATAGTGCCAGATCGCGTTGCCGAACTCTTCGAACTGGTTGAAGATCACGCAGTCCGGCCGCGTGTTGCGGATCTCCCAACACTTGTCGTAGATCTCTTTGACGTTTGACTCGCACCCGGGCGTGGCGATGACCTCGGCCCCGATCGACTTCAACCACTCGAAACGTTCCGGGGACATCTCTTCGGGGAGGATCGCCACCGGGGTGCAGCCTAGCAGAGCACAGTCAAACGCTCCGCCCCGGCAGAAGTTGCCCGTGCTCGGCCAGACCGCTTTCTGCGTGGTGGGGTCGAACTCGCCCGAAACCAGGCGGGGTACCAAGCACCCAAAACCGGCGCCGACCTTGTGCGCACCGGTCGGGAAGTACTTGCCCACCAACCCGATGATGCGCACGGGGACGCCGGTCAGCTCCGGGGGGAACTCGATCCAGTTGCCCTGGTTGAACAGGCCCCCACGTTCGACGGGTTCGTTCTTCCAGGTGATGCGGAAGAGGTTGGCTGGGTGCACGTCCCATAACCCGACATCTGCCAGGCGCTGCTTGATCGCCGGCGGGACCGTGGTCGGGTCCTTCTGTTGGGCGAAGGTCGGGATAATGATGTTTCGCTCGCGGCAGCGTTTGACGGTTTTGGCGAGCACTTCTTCGTTGATCTTCTGGACAATCTTCAATGTGCGTACTCCAACAGGGTTGCCGCTCCTCTCGACGGTGCGGAATCGGACGAGTATGCGGCCGTCGGGTGCGGTTGTCAACCCGGTAACGGGGTCAGCCTCCGTGGGAGGGTGGCACGGGCAAGCAGCAGCTTGCCCGTGGAATCGTCCTACACGGGCAAACAAGTTTGCCCATGGCACCCCCAATGGGATGCCCTCCGTGGGAACGGACCGCCAAGCCCGCCCCGATAACGACCGACTGGGCTGGAGGCAGAAAAAAACGTCTCGGTCCATGAAGCACTTGCCCGGGAGTCGCCTTGAATCGTAGGGTTGCCCTGAGGACCGAGCGGTCGTTCCCCTTTGGGGACGATCCCAAGTCTGCGCCCGCGGCGGCCAGATCTGCAAGTGCGCAGAATCTGCATTGCGGCGCTGGCACGCCTGGGTTGGTCGGTGCAGGGATGCCCTGCCGACTGACAGCGTAGCCATTACGACTGCGCTGCCTTGGTCGGTCATCGGTCAGGGGAGACCCGAACGCGTCGACGAACAGGAGATGAACGGTATGGGGAATAAGAAGCAACGGAATGAAGGGCGAGAGCGACGGCGCGCTGTGGTAGCGGTGCAGGTTGCGGCGATGAGCGCGGTTCTCGTCGCCTTCGCCGCTCTGACAGTTGATGTCAGCGTCATGTACAACGCCAAGGGTGAGTTACAGCGGACCGCCGATGCGGCGGCGCTGGCGGCGGCGTCCTGCCTGGCCACAGATGATGAGACGGAGGCGACCGGTGTTGCCCGAGCGTTCACCGAGGCCAACGAGGTTCTTGGCCTCAATGTGACGCTTTCTCCCGACGGGAATGACGTCGGTTTCTATCGGGCAGTGTTGAACGATTCAGGCGGCTACGATCTCTTCACGACGGGAATGCCCAACGCGGTCAAGGTAACGGTGCGCACGGCGAGTTCTGATCAGGGTGCCCTGCCGCTGTACTTCGCCGCGATTTTCGGCAAGCACAGCACGAACCTGAGCGCTTCGGCAACCGCCATGCTGATCCCGCGCGACATTTCCCTAGTGGCGGACCTGTCCGCTTCGCACAACGATGACAGTGAGTTGCGCCACGTCAACCTCACCCAAATCAACCTCTTCGATGTGTGGGCCGCAGTGCCCCTCACTGACGGCAGGGGTGGAGTTCTCAACGGGGCAGACCCGCCAGCGCCGGGTGGCCCCAGCGACTCTGACGATCAGCCGGGAACCGGAGCGGGCAGTCCCGCTACGTCTGGTGGTGATCCGTATCTCGGAGCAATCGACTACGGACCGCGCTGGGGGTGGATGACCGGATGGGGCGACGAGATCGTCTTTGACGAAGACGCTGCGGGTCCGATCCCCGACGTAGACGGCGCCAGCCTCTATGACCCCTCCTCAGACGATGGGCTGGAATACATCCGCAAGGGGCATGATACCACCAGTGCCAGCATCATCCAGAACCTGACCGAAGCCGGCTACACGGCACAAGAGCAGGATGTGATTCTGGACGGGTCTAAGGACTCGATGTACGAATGGTACATCTCCGGGCAGGACGAAGACGGGAACGACATCTGGAAGCAGGACGACGCGGTTGGCAGAGAGCACTGGCGTAACCGGGTCAAGGTCATGCTGGGCCTTGCCGGATGGGAAAGCGGCATGGTAGACGATTGGGGCGGCCTTGACGCGAAGTATACCAGCGCCCTTGGTGATCCGGACGATAGCCACTACGATCTTCTTGACGGTGATGAGATGGTTCAGAAGGTCGACTACCCGTTCAGTAGCGGATCGTGGAGCAGCTACATTGATTATGGGCAGAGCAACAGCTCGATGACCCGTGAGTGGTCAGCGGGCAATCCCGACCGCTTCGGTGACTCGGGCCTGAAACGCCGCTATGGCATCAAGACGTTCATGAACTACCTGCTGGAAAAGAA
>JAAEQG010001599.1 GCA_024231775.1 bacterium | reverse complement strand
CGAAAGATCGACAGCCGCTGCGCCGCTGAAATCCGTAGCCCGACATCGGCCCCACGTAACTGGCTTACTAGAGTGGCCAGTTCCTGGGCGCCCGTGGCCAGGGGGTCCACGGTATCACCGTATCGGTTAATGCCGGCCACTTCCCGATAGCGGTCGAACTGCAACTCCATCAGGCCGGTCACGGCGGCATTATTGCCCCGGAAACGGTGCGGCTGCCCCTGCCCAAGCAGTTTGAGGGGAGAAGCGCTCAGAGCCAGCGCGCGGGGACGATCGCCTAGAGGGGCGGATTGTCGCTTGTGGTGACAGCCCACGCAGCCTCGCCGCTCACCGGGACGCACGTAGATCCAGGACATCTCGTTCAGCTCCGCACGTCCCTCGGCGTCAACCGCCTGCAACGCTAAGGGAGTGTTCGCGGGCACCTCGATAGAAAACGAGCCGTCAGGAGCCAACGGCACGGTGCCAAGCTCGACGGTCTCATTTCCGGCATGGACGATGTATGAGTGGGATGAGCGCGTGGTCAGTCCTTTTCCGGCCAGGACACGGATGGCTCGCACATGAGACCAGCCGGCCGTGCTGTTCTGGGTGAACCGCGCGTCTTGGCAGTAGAGGAATCCCGTGGCTTTCGCCTTCTGTGCCTCTTTCCGGTCCACCCTCTCCGCCAGCAGCGGTGGTCGTGACCGTGGGCCGAGGTATACTGGAGAATGGAGCGGGCCTATATCCGAGTCGTGGATGACGGTAACCGTCGGAGGGCGACTCATCGGATCCAGCACACCGATCTTCTGATAGCGAAGATCTTGAATCGTCCGTTTCGTGTCGCCTGAAGTCACCTCGGCGGAGACGGCCTG
>JAAEQG010001598.1 GCA_024231775.1 bacterium | reverse complement strand
GGATGGTCGAGGAGGTAGTGGTCGCGCAAGTGGTCGATGGCCGAGCGGACATTCGGGAGCGTTACTCCATGCTGGCGTCTGATGGCGGCAAGCACGTGCGCTTCGACCAGGTTGGTGAACGACAATTGCGGGCGAGCAGGAAAGAGTAGGGGACACTCTTCTTCCGGCGAGCGTTACAGTCGCCGGCCATCCCCCGGCTGCCCTCGTCGGCGCTGGCCTGGTCGCCGCTTGTGGCGGCTCAGCCGCGGTCACCGTCGAGATCAACTACACCCCGCCAACCGTGCACCTTGCCATGCCCGTCGACAACAGCCGGAATAATACCACCGTAGCGGACCGTGCCCGAGCTCGCAGCCCGGAGGGCCGGAGGGCGGCATGCCGATATGGCACACTTCCGCAACTTCCGCAAACCTGACACCTTTTCCCTTTTCCCGCGAACCACGCCCGATGACATGGCCGCGATCGGGCGCGCGCCGTCGAGTTGAAGTAACATAGGGGTGATGAAGGAGGGCAGAGTGGCTGATAGTACCAGACACCGGACGGGTCAGCGCAGTATTGACTGGACCCCCGAGCTGGTCGCGCTCCTGGGCAAGATCGTGGACGCAGAGCTCGCCAGCAAGGCCGGGGTCTCGGCAAGATCAGTGTCAGCTGAGCGACGGCGGCGGGGTATTCCTGCCAGCAGAACGAAACATGAACCTGCCGAGTGGACGCCGGAGATGATCGAACAGCTGGGCAAGGCGAGCGATTATGTCATCGCTGAGAAGCTGGACCTGGACCGTCATGTTGTGGCCTGCAAACGGAGAACTCTGGGCATTCCGGCATTTGGGAGGGGCGGGGGAGGCAGCACCGATGTTCTTGGGCGGACACCGGCAGCGCCGACTCTGCCTGGCACTGAACCGGAAAGGAAGGTGGCTGAGCAGGTGGGCCCCAGCCGAGAATCGCTGTGGACCCCGAAGGTGCTGGAGCGCCTGGGCTCAGAGCCGGACGCCAAGATTGCCAGAGATCTCGGAGTGAGTCGCGCGACGGTCGT
Source organism: bacterium (assembly GCA_024231775.1). GTDB lineage: Bacteria > Planctomycetota > Phycisphaerae > UBA1845 > UBA1845 > JAAEQG01. The sequence continues at coordinate 1,411 of JAAEQG010001598.1, read as the reverse complement.
GCTCAGGCGGCAGCGCATGGGTATCCCCGCTTACGATCCTGGTCCTAACTGGACTCCGGAAGTAGTGTCCCGCATGGGCTCAGAGCCGGACGCCAAGATTGCCAGAGATCTTGGAGTGAGACGCGGGACGGTCCGGCTCAGGCGGCAGCGAATGGGTATCCCCGCTTACGATCCTGGTCCCAACTGGGCTCCGGAAGTAGTGTCCCGCCTGGGCTCAGAGCCGGACTCGAAGATCGCCAGGGACCTTGGCGTGGAATACTTGATAGTCAAAAAAAAGCGACAACACATGGGTATACCGGCTTACGTTCCTGGTCCCAACTGGACTCCGGAAGTAGTGTCCCGCCTGGGCTCAGAGCCGGACGCGAAGATCGCCAAGGACCTTGGTGTGGGATACTGGATAGTCAAAAAAAAGCGGCAGCATATGGGTATACCGGCTTTCGGTCCTGGTCCCGACTGGACTCCGGAAGTAGTGTCCCGCCTGGGCAAAGAGCCAGACGAGAAGATTGCCAGGGATCTTGGTGTGAAACGCACGACGGTCGCTTCCAGGCGGCGACGTATGGATATTCCAGCTCTTCCTGGTCCCGAATGGACTCCGGAACTAATGTCCCGCCTGGGCAAAGAGCCGGACGAGGAGTTCGCCAGGGATCTTGCTGTGAAACGAGGGACGGTCGCTCTCGACGATCCTGGCTTCAAGTGGACCCCGGAGGCAATATCCCGCCTGGGCAATGAGCCGGACGAAAAGATTGCCAGGGATCTTGGCCTAAATCCCGGGACGGTCACGGAAAGGCGACGGCGTATGGATATCCCCTTTTACGGTCCTGGCAGATGGACTGCGAAAGTATCGTCCCGCCTGGGCTCAGAGCCGGACACCAAAATCGCCAAGGAACTTGGCATAAGTCCTGGGACGGTCGCTTCCCAGCGGTGGCGTTTGGGTATCCCCGTTTACGATCCTGGTACCAGGTGGACGCCGGAGGTAGTGTCCCGCCTGGGCAAAGAACCGGACGAGGAGATCGCCAGGGATCTTGGTGTAAAAAGCTGGACGGTCACTTCCAGGCGACGGCGCATGGGCATCCCCGCTTACGATCCTGATCCCAAATGGACTCCGGAAGTGATGTCCCGCCTGGGCTCAGAGCCAGACACGAAGATCGCCAGGGATCATGGCTTGAAACCCGGAACGGTCGCTGCAAAGCGGTGGCGTTTGGGTATCCCGCGTTTCGATCCTGGGGCCATAAGGACTTCAGAAGCAGTGTCCCGCCTGGGCTCAGAGCCGGACGAGGAGATCGCCAAGGATCTTGGTGTGACAAGCAGGACGGTCGCTGAAAGGCGGCAGCACCTGGGTATCCCCAATTACGATCCTGAGACCAAATGGACTTCAGAAGCAGTGTCCCGCCTGGGCAAGGATCCGGACGAG
>JAAEQG010001597.1 GCA_024231775.1 bacterium | reverse complement strand
TGCGGCCTGCGATCCTGCCCTGCCGGGTACTGTCGAGCCAGATGCGGGTTGTCTGCCAGCGATCGGCGCCGGGAACGCGCGTCTCGGTGCAATCACCGGCGGCATAGACGTTGGGCAGGTTGCTTTGACAGCGCTCGTCTATGCGGATGCCCTGGCCCACCCCCAGCCCCGGCAGGTCGGGAAAGACCGGCGTGATGCCAATCGCCTGCACAAAGACGTCGAAATCCCAGGTGCGCCCGCTCCGAAAGTGAGCCGTCTGCCCCACCACCCGCGTGACCGTGTCGTCGAGGAACAGATCGACGCCGTCCGCCTCCATCCGTCCCCGGAGCCATTCGGCTGCGGGGGCGTCGAGCAGCGGTTTGCCCAGGGGGAGCGTTCGTTGAACGACGGCCACGGTCAACGGCAAACCGTTGGGCCGCAGCTCCATCTTGTGCAACGCGCCCGCCAGTTCCAACCCCAGGATACCGCCGCCCACGATCAACGCCCGTCCGCTTGTGGTGAGCCTGGTCGAACTACAGCAGCCCAGCCGCTCCTTGATCTCTCGCGCATCAGCCAGGTCACGAAAGACCAGGGTGTCGGTCTCTGCCAACCCCTCCACGGGATGGACGTTGGCCCGAGCACCGGTGGCGATCAACAGTTTGTCGTACTCGAGCGTATCGCCGTTTGCCAGATAGGCTTGCCCGGCGTCCGCGTCTATCCGCGTCACGCGCCCGGCCATTTGCTCAATGTCCATCTGCTCGTAAAAGTCGGCGGTCCGGCCCGGCAGCATCTCGTCACTCGTCTGCCCCGAGACCCATTCAGACAAAGAGGCGCGGTAATAGTACGGCTGGTCCTCATCGCCGACGATGAGCATACGTCCGTAAGCGTCTGCGTAACGGATCTCTTGGGCAGCCGTGATGCCCGCCACCCCGTTGCCAATGATCAGATACTCGACGTCAGCCATTATCCACCTCCGCGCGCGTCGCTTGTTCCGCCGCGACCATCA
>JAAEQG010001596.1 GCA_024231775.1 bacterium | reverse complement strand
CTTCCCTTCCAACGGCCGCAACGGTCGAACAGATACCTGGCTTGCAGCCGCGAGGACTGGAATGGAAAAGGGGACATTCTACTTTTCCGGAATGGAAAAGGGGACATTCTACTTTTCCGGCCTCCCACTGGGGCATCGACTCAGAGCAAGGAGTAGAACGTTCCCCTTCCCTTCCAACGGCCGCAACGGTCGAACAGATACCTGGCTTGCAGCCGCGAGGACTGCGCTTCGACCCAGCCCACCACAACCACCACCGCCCCGAATCCCCGCGAGTCAACGAGGAAACCCCGCCTCAGACCCCAAGAATCGCGTGATCGCGCAAAAAACCCACCTCTCAGATCGCGCGCCATGTACTTGTGGTAGAGGACCCCGGAGCGCTCCCGTTTGAGCGAGTCGGTGTGGTCCTCGGACGAGTGGACCGGCGTGGCCCGCTTCGCGAGGCATCCGCCAGGCATCCTCGTCATGCTCTTTGACAACTGAATACGGCCCCAGCCCCGAAACCGCAAACGGCTGAAGAGTGGCCCAAACCGGGGAGAGCGCGCGCGTTGACGACGAACACCGCCGTCGGCGCACATGACGGGCTTCCCGACCGCCGATGCAGCCTTCTCCGCTTCTGCCGGTAGCACGATGATGCACGGCGGCCTAGAATCACCGGCCCTAATCAGGAGTGGACGGCGCTGATGAACGATAGATCGGTCTATCTCGAAACCATGGGCTGCCAGATGAACGTGCTCGACAGCGAGCTCGTCCTCGGCCAGCTCCGGGCGCGCGGATACACCCCCACCGACGACATGCACGCCGCCGATCTCGTGCTGGTCAACACCTGCAGCGTCCGCCGCCACGCCGAAGACAAAGCCCTCTCCCGCCTCGGATCGCTCAAGCTCTCCAAAAAGAGCAAGCCCGACCGCGTCATCGGGGTGATCGGCTGCATGGCCGAACGCGACCCGGACGGTATCTTCGAGAAGGTCCCCCACGTGGACCTGGTCTGCGGCCCGGCTGACCCTCCACGAGAAGGCCGAGGTGCTCCGTCGGTCAGGCCTATTGATGTACGTGGAGCCGCCCGAGGGTGGGCTGCAACAGATCGGCGGGTGTGACGCCGTGAAGGGCCTCGGAACATGAGACGCCCCCCGGACCGCTCTCTGCGGATGTGGATTGCCTGGATTCGCCTCTGATCATCGCTTGATTGCGGCAACCGCCTTCCGCACGACCTCTTCGTACGGAGGGGCGTTGCTCTGGCGCTTCATTTGGCCCAGCTCGGACTCCTGAAGCTCCTTGTAGCCCAGCAGCTTGAAGCGCCTGGCGCGGATCGCCTCTGAAAAGGACTTGCTGCAAAGAACGTCCGTCTCTGCCTGACGGTGAGCGGACATGTGCTTGGGTCCGGTGGGATTAAGGTCGGACATCGCAGCCATTTCTGGCGAGTCGGTACCGGGGTGAAATACGATGAGGTGACGGCCCGTTTGAGGAAGCTCGTTGATGATCTCGATTGCCCTGGCGAGTTTCTCGTCCGGGTCGGGTTGGTAGACATTGGGCGCGTCTATCTCGCCGAAGTATCGGGATATCCCGATCTGGTGCTCCTCGGCCAGCCTTTCTACGATCTCCTGGAACTCGCGCGTGCATACCGCAGCGCTCATGTGGTAATCGCAATAGGAGATTCTGAGGCCGACTCGGCTAGCGAGTTCGAGCTGAGCGCGCAGTTCCCTTTCGACTTCGTCCAGCCTGGGTCTTTGGGCCATCAGCGATGTGCGGCAACCGGTGAAGTTGCCGTAGTAGTCTACGAGGGAGGGCACTTCGCTGGTTGGGGAAACCGGACCCAGGCGATACTCCCGCCACTCGCAGTTCATCGTCAGGTGGACGCCGACGCTGACTTCGGGATGCTCTTTCAGTATCGCCACGGCCTCGTGCAGCCAGGGGGAATTAACCATGAGGGACACCGAGGTGCATACGCCGCTTTCCAGAACCCTCTTGAGGGCCATGTTTGCACCGTGGCAGAAACCGATATCGTCCACGCGTACAATGAGTTCCGCTGGACCAGTTTCAGGCAGGCTGGGTTGATCGCCCAAGACTGGTCCAGCGCCCGCCGTGGCGAGAATCTGAGCACACACGTACAGAGCGGTTATTCGCTGAGGCATGACCGTGCTCCAAGCGCGGTTATCGAGGTTTCCCACTTGTCGTATCTCAAGACTCCATCATACGCGGATGGCCCTTGCGTGTCCTGCACAACCAACCCGCGAAGGCGACGCGTGGTCAAGGCAAGGCCGGCAAAACCGTCGGCACCGGCAAGAAGGGGGCTGACCATCTGGGTACGACACGACCGGCAGTCACCATCCGGGCCATATGTGACCGCCAGGGTGTCGACGCCCTCAAGCTGGCCAGCGAACGGTTCCGGGTGAACGACCTGGAGGAGTTGACCCTTCGCGAGGCCAGCTCGCTGATCGACGAACTCAAGGGAACCTCGAACAAAGGTCGGAAGGCAGGTGCTCGATGATCGCGGGGGCCGATCAAAGGCGGCATACCCAGACAGAGCGGGCACCGTTCCAGCGGATGGACGATGTGGCAGACAGCGAGCAGAACGCCATCGCCCTCGAACGCACCGGCCGGGATTACATCTCCTACTCCTCGATCTCCACGTATCAGCGCTGCCCGCTCAAGTACTACTTCGGCTACGTCGTCGGTCTGGAGCCGGAGTTCGTGTCCAGTAGCCTGATCTTCGGTGGGGCCACCGGTCGGCGAGGAACCCTGCGATGGCGGCAGCCTCGTCATCGGTGAGCTCGATCTCTGCATGCACGGCGGACTCCAACTCCGTAAGAAGGGCGCCTGTATCCAGGCCCCTGATATTCGGGGCAGAACCATCGT
>JAAEQG010001595.1 GCA_024231775.1 bacterium | reverse complement strand
CGCGCCGCGATATTCCAGGACCCCGGAAGCGCATCCGCCAGGAACGCAAAGAGATCGTGCACGGCCTCCGGCGTTAACGACGTCACCGCCACGTTCGCCCCGGTTGCCCAGGCATCCTGCCCGTAGGCGTGGACATCGAAATCGACAATCTCCCGGGCCATGGAGAAGGCGTCCTGGTCCGCCACAAACTGGAACTTCTCGAACAGCGGCCGGGCGCTGGGATAGCCGTCCTCATCCACGCCAGGGACGATCGAGCCGGGCGCGGAAGTTGTCGTACCGCAGACCCAGATGCGGCTGCGGCGTTGGCGCCGAAAGTAGTCCAGGGCAGCGCTCACAAGCGCCGACCCGATCCCCAACCGATGGCGCTCGGGATCGACTGCGATCACCGGAATCCAACCGTCGTCCGGTTCCAGCCCCAACCGATCGTTCGGCCAGCGCCGGATGATCGCCCGGCAGAACCCGACAACCGTGTCGTCGAGCGTCGCCACCAGGAACCCTGAGTCGTCTCCCGGCCAGTAGTCCGGATCCGCCAGAATCGTCCGAGCGAATCGCGCCTCATCGATCGGGTCGCGTCGCAGAGCCCGGTTCCACACCGCCAAAACTGGCGCAAGATCGCTTCCACACAACGACCGAATGCTGACGTCGGACATTCACTCCCCCTCTTTCTCTTCCAGGACTTCCCGGACGATTCGTTCCACCACTCCGTAACACTCCGGAAACTCCAGCAGGTGTCTGAGGTCCGCGGGTTGAATCGCGAACCCTCCCGGCTGACTGGTGGAGATCGCATCGCTTCGCACGTCGTCCCAGACCATCTTCCGCTGATCGCGCCACGCGCGTAACGCATCGCGAATGGCGTCCTCATCCCCAGTCACCCACAGCCAATACAGCAGCCCGCGCGGATTCCCCCGCCACCCCAGCAGCACCTGCTTGGCGTAGAATCCCGTATCCGCTTTCATCTCCGGCGTGAGCTTGCACCAGTCGCCGTCCGGCGGCGTGGGCAGCACCGACTCGTCCCACGTCCCCTGACCGATCCAGCCGCGGACGTACGCCTCCAGCCAGAAGTAGCGCTGAATACCGTAAGGCCCGCGTCGACCATAGCGCGTGTACGCCTCCTGAACGTAGTCGGCGATCATGCCGGCCTGTATCTCCGGATGGGCTCGGCAGAAGGCGTAGACCCGGTCATTAGGCCAGTCCGACTGGACTCCGTACGGCAGACCATAAACTGTCTTAACGTTGGTGATGGTGATCTGCCACGGTCCGATCGTGGTCTGGCCCAGCATGTCCTTGGTCTCGACCGCCGTGGTCCGTCCCCAGCAGCGCTGCGGATCGTTGAACAGGCTGGCACCCTCCTGGATGGCTTCGACCCAGAGATCCTCCAAGCCCACCGCCGACCACTTGCCATGGGCCTGTCCCTCCCGCAACACTCGATGGGCCACCTCCAGCACAGTCCGCCCCCCGTCCCTATACGGCTTGCTGTGTGCCAGAATGGCTGTGTGACGCTGATCCAGGGTCGGCGGAGACAGTCCCTCCATAGTCTGCGGGCATGAACGACACCCAACGCCAGCCGCAAGGCAGGGTATGGCTACGAGAAAGACCGATTCAAAGTGAGTCATCATTCATCCCCCTGCTTTCCCCGATCCGTGCATGAAGGCGGGCCGGTGAACAGGTGGTCTCTGGTCAAACCGACTGAAGCGCATCGACGATATTGTTCCGCGCCGCCCGTCGCGCCGGTCCGACCCCCGCCAGAAGAGCAATCACCAGGGTCAGGCTGACGGCGCCCGCCACCCGCCCCCACGGTACGGTGAAGACCAGATCGACGCCAACCAGCTTCTCAGTAATGACGTTCATCGAATTCGCCGTATGGAGGCCCAGAGCGACCCCGATCAAACACCCCATCACCCCGAGGGTCAACGCTTCGGCTAGCACCAGACGGACAATCTGCGACTTCAGCGCCCCCACCGCCCGGAGCACGGCGATCTGTCGCGTGCGGGCGCTCACGCTGGCGGCGATCAGGTTAGCTACGCCGATCGTGG
>JAAEQG010001594.1 GCA_024231775.1 bacterium | reverse complement strand
TTGACCCCCGGGAACGAGAGGATAACCTACAACCCCCAGCCGCAGGCCAGTGCTGGTGGCGCCTTCTCCGTGAACGCGCCGACGGCGCCGGACGAGTGGAACCGGTCTTTCATCCGACCGTCGGTGAACCGTACATGGCCCGCATATACATACCGTCACGGCAACGGCTCCGAACTCGGGTTGGCCGTCTCCTACTTCGACGGACACGCCGACCGGATGAGTGAGCAGCAGTCGCGCCACCCGGACCCCTGGTGGCCCAAGGGAACCGTGCTTCCCCGGGGGGAAATGAACCGCAGCACTTATATGCTAGTCGTGAGGCAACTGGACGACAAACAGCGCTACCACGTGCGCCGCTAGAGCATCATCAATCCGGACGTGGCGTTTGAGAGTTGATTTCTCCGTTGGGAGGTTCCAGCCCGCACCCTGCGCTTGTCTTGAAACCGCTCCAGCCCGCCATCCCCGATCCGCCATCCCACAGCGGGCTTGGCCCCAGGCTGTGGGACATCGCATTCTTGCACCAAGCGCAGTCTGAGTTTGCCGATTCGGAGTCGTCGATTTGCGTTCCGCTCCATTCCGGTCATAGCCCGGAAGAGACACGAAGCGGCACGTGCATACGAAACTTGGTATCAACCACCGCCCAATCCGGCCTCCAGCCGCGAAGCGGTGCAGCCGCGAAGCCGCGGAGCGGTGCAGCCGTGAAGCCGCGAAGCGGCGACACTTGGGTAGCCAGGGGCGCAAGCCCCTGGAACCCTGCCCGACGAAATGCTGAGCCCTGGAAGGGCGATACTCGCCAGCCGGAGCGGTGCAGCCGCG
>JAAEQG010001593.1 GCA_024231775.1 bacterium | reverse complement strand
GGCGCGTGATCGAATACGTCGAGGTCACCGTCCCCGTCACGCGCATCCACCGGGTCGTCGAGACGCCCAGACCGACCGAGGTTGACGTGGCCCCGCAGATTTCGCCCAGCCCGTCCCCGCCCCTTACCGACACGCCGGCCGCGCAAGCGACCACCGCACCCAGGGCCAACCCTGTCGAGCCCGCCCCCGCTCCCTCGTCGGCCAGAGCGACGGGCGAGAGCCTGCTGGCGGCGGTAGGGGATATGGAACAAACGCTGCTGACCCTGGTGCAGGACCTCAACTCCGCCCCGCTGCCCGGCGCGCACATCCTCGGACTCTATGCCGCCATCCGCGCCGCGCCCACCCTCACCATCGCAGAAGACGAGGGCGAGTTGCAGTCCATCTACTCACGCTACCGCGAGCAGGTGGATTATGTGTTGAACCAGGCCACCGACCTCAACGCTCACCTGGAGGCTATCGAGTCGGGCGAGGCGAGTCAGACAGAGGTGAGCACCATTCACCTTGCGCTGGCGCGTGACGCCGCTTCGGTCAGCACCAGCACCGTGCAGGGGCT
>JAAEQG010001592.1 GCA_024231775.1 bacterium | reverse complement strand
GCCTCGGAGTTGCCGCCGGTTGCCCGGCACGAATGAGGGGTAGGACACCGGAGTCACCTGCGCATCGCGCGCCTAGGTTTCTCAGAAAAGCCGCTTCTGCGGATCGTCGTCCCCGAGGTCCAGCTTGGGCAACACGTCCACCGCCGAGCGTTGCCGGGCGATCCTCGGGTCGATGTAGTGCCTCAGCGTCATCTGCGGCGTGGCGTGCCCAGCCTGTTGCTGCGCCAGTTGAATCCCGCCATTGGCCGCCGTGTAGCTCAGGTTGGATCTTCGAAGCTTGTGGCTCAGTTGCATCGCCAACCGCTTGTCCGCCCGGAGCCCGGCCGCCTCGACGATCTGACGGAGCGACTTGAAGAAATGCCGACTCGTGAACGGCCACTCCCAGACCTGCGGAGCGTGCGGATCGTAGACCCGGGAGACCGCATCCACGCAATCGTCGCTGATCCAGAGTACCTGATCCATCAACGTCTTCGTGTGTTCGGCCCGCACCAACAGATACCGCTCGTCCAAGTGACAATCCAGCGGACGGACGGACAGCAAGGCGGACACCCGGCAGGACGTTTCCCACAATGTTCGGAGAAGGCTCGGCCACCATAGCGACCTTCGAACCCGG
>JAAEQG010001591.1 GCA_024231775.1 bacterium | reverse complement strand
TACGGTCTGCTGCAATACAGCACAATGCAGCAGACGCGCGATATTGGTATCCGCATGGCGCTGGGCGCTCGGAAGGGCGATATTCTGCGGGCCGTGTTGGTCCGGGGACTCAGACTCACCCTCATCGGCGTGGTAGCTGGCATCGCCGGCGCTCTGGCTCTGACCCGCGTGCTCTCCCGCTTCCTGTACGACGTCACTCCCACGGACCCGGTGACGCTAGTATTGGTTTCGTGCATTGTGACGGTCATTGCCTTGCTGGCCAGCTACCTCCCCGCCCGCCGCGCGGCGAAGGTCGACCCGATGACGGCGCTACGCTGCGAATAGGAGAAGACGGATGGGTATTCTATGGCAGGATGTTCGGTACGGTCTTCGAATGGTGGGGCGGAGTCCCGGCTTTGTCGCCCTTGTTGTGGGGATCCTGGCGGTGGGGATCGCGGCCAATACGGCGCTGTTCAGCGTGGTCAATGCCGTGATCCTGCGGCCGCTGCCCTACATAGACTCCGATCGCTTGGTGACCATCTGGGAGGAAGACTCCCTCTGGGACGAGGGGTTCCGGGCCCGGGCGTATTTCCCCTTTCTGCGGGAGAACAACGAGGTGTTTGCCGAGGTGGGCGGCTGGTGCCGGCGCGTGTTTTATGTGAGGGGGATTGAGACGCCGCACGAAGTACATGCGTGTGAGGTCACGGCTAATCTGTTTCCCATGCTCGGAGTCCAGCCCTTGCTGGGACGTGGATTCCAGCCGGAAGACGAGACACCGGTAGGTCGGCACGTGGTGATTCTCAGCCACGTATTCTGGCAAGAGCATATGGGAGCGTCCCCGGATGTGCTCGGCAAAGACATTACGCTCACCGCCGGGACGCTGAATGAGAGAAGTGAGACTATCTTGCAGCGCGCCAGCTACACGGTCGTGGGTGTTATGCCGGCTGGTTTCGGCTTCCCGCACCAGCAATCCATGCCGCTGTGGAGACCGTTGGTTCTTTCCGAGGCGATCGACGGGCGACTGACCCGCCCGATCTTCCCTTTGGCCCGCCTGAAGAAGGGCGTTACGCTGGAGCAGGCGGATGCAAATCTCGGTGTCTTGGCCGGTCGCCTGCGCCGGACCGCGGCTCAGGCCAAGGTCGAGGCGGGCAAAGTCGGTGTCACGCAACTCTTGGATGGGCTGGTGGAAGGCCACCGCAAGCTGCCTCTGCTTCTGCTCGGGGCCGC
>JAAEQG010001590.1 GCA_024231775.1 bacterium | reverse complement strand
AGGTGGTTGACCGCGGCGGTAAAGCGCTCGCCGGTGCCGTTCTCCTCAAAGGTCTGGGCCAGGGCGGGCCGGTTCCTGGTGTCGATGAACCTGGGGTCGAAGGACGAGTCGAGAATGGCCGCCGATCCAACGGGGGTGACGGAAGCAGGCTGGTAGATCAAGCCCACGGCGATCTCGTCTGTTCCGATCTGGCTAACGCCGGGGTCGATGAGCGCATACGTACCGGCTCCGGCGATGGCGTTCAGGCCATTGACCAAATCCCGGATGGCGCTGTTCGCGCCATAGCCATCGTTCTCTATTTCCACCAAACCGACGACGTCGGCGTCCATAGATAGCACGGCGGTGATGATCTTGGCCCGCTGGCGGTTGAATTCGGACGGCGAACTCGCGCCACGCGAGGTCGGGAACCCACCGCCCACACCGTCACCGTTAAAATAGTTCAACACGTTAAAGCTGGCGACTTTAACTCTGCTGCCGACCGGATCGGGAGCAGCGGTACGAGGATTGGCAGCCACAAAGTTCACGCTGCCCACCGGCTGGACGTGGTATTCGTCTTCGAATTGGTCCATAACGCCGGTCAGGCTGGGGACGGTATAGTTCCCGCGCAGGGTGTTGAGCGCATCAAGTCCAGGGGCGGGGTGGATGATCGGGTCGGGGTTCTGGTCGGTGTTGGCGTCGTCCAGGATGACGCGGCTGCGGTCGTTGAGTGCTTGCAGCGCGTTGGCAGCCGCCCCCGGTGTGGTGACGTT
>JAAEQG010001589.1 GCA_024231775.1 bacterium | reverse complement strand
GAGTGGAGTGGCGCCCAGAGGGCGAACCACTGAACCACTGAATCACTGCGGAGGAAAGGGAGTGAGAAACCAGGGACTTGACTCCGCGCGGCAAATTCTGGTAAACTAAATCAGAATGCCCGAAAAAGAATTTGGGCACTCAAACAAAATGGAGGCTAACCAAAATGAAAAAGACACTACAAACAAAATTCTCCTCGCGGCTGATTCTGGCCGTACTTTTTGCCGGAATGCTCTGTGTGCTGGCCGCGCCACCTGCGCACGCGCAGGCCTCCGGCACCACCGACGTTGACATCATCCTCGATCCCCTCTGCATCCTCTACTATTACAGCGAACTCGACGTCACTCTCGATTCGGGTGCACTGGCCGCTTTCCTCACCGACCCGGATGCCGTTTTCGATGCGGCGGCCAATGGGGTCGACCACTACTTGTTCGACACCGGTACGAGCGCGGCCACGGCAGTCGCCGGCACGGACTTCGACGCCACTTTCGTGGATCCGACAGATCCGCTGCCCACCGCGACGACCGCGGTCCTGCTCAACCTCCTCAACGTCTGGTCGGCGCGATGCCTGATGGAGGTCGGCGACACGATCGAGGTCGAGGTCCAGCGCGGCAACGGTGTCGCGGCCCCGGCCGACGTCACCCTGACCAGTGCCGCGAGCGGCGACATCGTCATCACCGACACCGGCATCCGGGTGACCGGTGGCGGCGCCTTCACCGCGGAAGCGACGGGCTTGGGCATCGCTCCGACCCTCGCCACCCCGGTGGTCGGCGACGTTCAGCTGACCATCGATATGAGCGGCGTCACCAACGCCGGCACGTTCAGCAGCGTTGCCGGCACCGATTACACGGTCACGCTGACCCACCAATAGGGTCCGATCCACGTGGTCTTTCGAGGGCTCGCGACCGCGATCTGCCGGCACCGGCCCCGCCGGTGGCCATCGGGCCATGGCGGGCTTCGCCTGCTGGCCACCTTGTGGCTGGTGGCGGCGCCTTGCCTCGAGGCGCAGGCCGGGCCGCGACAGGCCGGGCCGCGACAGGCGGCGCGGATCGATTCCCTTTTCAGCGCGCTGCCGGTCGCTTCGAGCGGCCTGACCATCGCGCCGCGCGTCACCCTCGAAGCGGTCCGGCTCAAGGAGCTGAGCGAAGAATCGGTCGAGGCCGGTAGCGCCTGGCGCCGGGTCGATCGTGACCTGCAGGCTCTGGGAGCCGCGCCGACGAGCGTGATTTCGACCGTCGTAATCCGGCGACTGCCGGACCTCTGGCGGCTGCGGATACCCGGCGGGACGACTCCGGACGATCTCGAAGTGAGCTATGAGTTGATCGCGGCCAACGGTCGCCGGGACCGCTTGAACCACGACCGGCGCGCGGCCTCGGAGATCGAGGTCCACATGCGCCCGTTGCCGGTGATCGTGCTCGAGAGCCAGGGGGATGGGACGGTGGTCCAGGGTGGCCTGGAGCTCGAGATCGACGTCTCGGAGGCCCGGGTCGCCGGCACCTACCTCGGATCGCTCACCACCACTGTCACCAACCTCTAATGAGACACTGCCTGATCGCCGGATTGCTCGCTTGGACACTGCTGGCCTGGACACTGGCCGCGGCGGCGCAAGTTCCGCCGCAGTTCGGCGTCAGCCCCGGAGTGTTCGATTTCGGAATCGACAGTCGGCGGTCCAGCACCCACTCCTTTCGCGCCTCCAACTACAGCGAGAAACCAATGGAGGTCCGGATCACGATCCACAACTGGGACCTCGATGAAGACAACAAGACCCGTCTCCTGCCCCCCACCGAGCAGTCTCTCGATCAGTGGCTGGTCATCAACCCGGTGCATTTCATCATTCCGCCCAAGGGCTCGCAGGTGGTGCGTTTCTCGGTGCGGCCACGAGTGCGACCGGAACCCGGTGAGCATCGGGCGATGATCTACCTCACGCAGATACCGCCGGAAGAGAAAGAGCGCACCCTCCGGATCACCTTCAGGGTCGGCGTCGCGGTCTACGCTCAGGTGGGAGAAGTGGTGCGAAAGGGTACGTTGCACGGCGTCGAGATCGACCGCGAGGAGGTTTTTTTCGACATCTCAAGCAGTGGCACGGCCAACGTCCGGATGCTGGGGCAGTACGCATTCTGGCGCGCCGCTGCCTATCCGGGAGTCGACCGGACCGAGCCCCTGGCGGATCTGCGGAAGCCGGATTTTGTCCTGCCTGAGTCGGTTCTGCTCGCCGGTTCTCTGCCGCGCAAGCCGGTCCTGCCGGGAACTCAGCGCACCGTCCTGCTGAATCTTCAGCAGACCCTTGCCCCCGGCGATTACGTACTCGATCTTAATGGCAGCCTCGGAGAGACCACGCTCGACCAGGCGGTGGCCTTCACCATCCCCGCAGAAGAAACGCCCGCCAACGACCCGCCCGAGGGCGAGAAACCCTAATACCGAAGCTGTTAGCTGTTAGCAGTTAGGTATTAGCTCATCG
>JAAEQG010001588.1 GCA_024231775.1 bacterium | reverse complement strand
GCATCGAGTTCGACGTCCATCTCTCAGCCGACAAAGTGCCGGTGGTCATCCACGACTTTAGCGTGGACGCCACCACCGATGGCAGCGGGCGCGTGTCCAGCCTGACGCTCGCCCAACTCGAAGAACTCGACGCCGGATCATCCTTCGCTCCCGCCTTTGCCGGTGAACGCATCCCCACGCTGGAAGAGGTGCTGGAAACGGTAGGCGAGCGGCTGCTCCTGAACGTCGAACTGAAAACTATGAGCATCCGTGACAATGGACTGGAACGGATCGTCATTGACCAGGTCGAGCGGCACGGTCTGGGCCACGACAATCGCGTGCTCCTATCGTCGTTCAACCCCGCCTCGCTGCGGCGGGCAAAAAAGATCGCCCCCCACATTCCCGTGGGATTGCTCTACGCTCTCGATCTACCGCTGCCCCTGCGCCGCGCCTGGCTGGCCCCTTTGGCCCCCCACGAAGCACGCCACCCCGAGCACAGAATGGTGAACGCGCGCTACGTGGCCTGGGCGCGGCGGCACAACTACCGGGTGAACGTCTGGACAGTAGACGACCCG
>JAAEQG010001587.1 GCA_024231775.1 bacterium | reverse complement strand
GCCCGGTCGGCGTCAACGAGCGCGGGTCAGCCGAGCGAGCGCCGGAATAAGAGTGTCCCCTACTCTCGTTCAGAAGTTCTCGACCAGGAGTCTGCCCGTGGTTTTACGACCCACGGTTTGTATCTGAAGCGCCTTGGCTACTTCGTCGACGGCCTGGCTATCGGTACAGAGCAGTTCCTCAGTACCCAAATCGCCAGAATGCGCTCCAGCGGGCAGTATCTCCGGCGGAGGAACCCCATACCCCAGCTTGGCGGAATACACCTTTCACTTCGAGAGCAACGCAGCACCTCCATCGTGTTCTGACACGAACCCGAACCGCCGCCCCCTACGCACGACTTACCAAGGCACCGCCTTGCCCTTAACAGCCGCTACTTTTCCTCAATATGGATCGATCGCCAACCATTCGAGAGCTGGCGGTGAATCTCTACAGCACCTCTGCGCTTTCGAGGAGTGAACCGCCTCAAGGAGAGCGTAAATCCATCCCTACTCCCTCGTAGCCGGAGGGTCTGGTAGGTTGCCTTGCTGGATGCTGCCCCGTCGAGAGCGGGAACTGAGAAAGACAGTGTCCCCTACTCTTCAGACCCCTTCGGCCATGAGGTTGTCAAGACGGCGGCGCAGCTCGATCTTAACCCTCCCCCCCTCCTCGACAGAGTCGAAAGCGAGGGCCAGGGCTTTGGGCGACAGCGGTGAGCTGTCGAGGCATGCGGCGACGATGGCGGTGGCATCACCCGCGGCACCGTGCAAGCGGATCACTTCATGCCACCAGGGCTCACTGACCCTCGTTGCCAGGTCCGTTTCGAGATCCTGATCGCGGACGTGAACTGATGCCAAATACTCCTGAACCGCCCGATGGGCGAAGCCGTAGACTCCGCCCTCCCGCTCCAGCAGGAGGCCGCTGGTCTGCTCGATCATCTCGAG
>JAAEQG010001586.1 GCA_024231775.1 bacterium | reverse complement strand
CGCGTGACGCGCGAGTTGGCCGGCGATTCGATCACCGTCGCCGCTGGGAAAGATGGAGAGCTCTTCGAGTTGCTGGAAACCGAGCCGCGTCCTAGCGCGATCGAGCGCCCCAATTTGCGCCTCGCAGCGCCAGACGATACGCCTCACGCTGCGCTGCGCTGGCTGCTGGCGCGGCTCGACGTCCTGGCTCCCTACCTGACCCCTGGCCTGCTGAACAAGCTGATCCCCACGCCCGAAGTGATCACCGTCGAAAGCGAACAGCGATGGGTGACCACGCTCTTTACCGATTTGCGCGGGGTAGACGAGTTGGTCGAATTTCTGGGGCCTGAGCGCGAGGGATTGCTCACCGAGGTCGTCAACCGTCATTTCCTGGCGGTGCGGAACGTAGTCGACCGGTACGAGGGAGTGCTGCACAAGGTCGGAGCCGGTCCGAGCGGGCCGCACCTGCTCATCACCTTTGGCGCGCCCAAGAGCCACCCGGACGATCCCGAGCGGGCGGTGCGGGTGGGGCTAGAGATGCAGGAAGCGATCGTGGAGGTCAACCAGGAGATAGAATCGCTGATCGGGGACGCGCCAGATTTGGAGCGCCCCCTGCTGCGGCAGGCGATGGGCATCACCACCGGGTTTGTCTTTGCCGGGAGCGTCGGCTCGACCAGGCGTTGGGAATACACAGTGATGGGCGACCTGGTCAACCTGTCTGCCCGTCTGATGGCAGCGGCCGCCGATGGGGAGGTGCTGGTCGCCGATCTTACAGTGCGCTACCTGGGCGAGCGGTTCGAGTTGCACCCTCGGGAGCCTATGCGAGTGAAAGGGAAGAGCGAGCCAATACCCTACTCGCAGGCAATCGGATTGACGCAGTTGCCTTCCTTGTTGGGGATGGCCGAGGGGCGGATCGTGGGCCGCGCGGCCGAGTTGGAGACGGCGCAGGCTTTGCTGGATGGAGTGGCTAAAGGGACGGGGAGCGTGCTGGCGATATGCGGCGACGCCGGGATGGGCAAGACCCGGTTGACCCAGGAGATCGCGCAGCAGGCGCAGAGGCAGGGGATGCAGGTGATCGTCGGTTCGTGCCTTTCTTACGGCGGCGACATCCCCTACCTGCCGTGGGTTGACGTGCTGCGCGCGTTGTTGGGGATCTCTGCGGGCGACCGGTCGCTCCAGTTGCAGCAATTGACGCATGGGCTGGCGGAGGCCGGCCTGACCGGTTGGGAGGCCCTGGTCGCCGAGCCTTTGGACCTGGAGGCGGAAGAGACGGAACTGACCGCCTCGCTGGACCCCCGGCTGCGGCAGCAGCGACTATTCGACATTGTGCTCGAACTGATCGATCGCTACACCCGGACGCAACCGCTGCTGCTGGTGCTCGATGACATCAATTGGATTGACCCCACCTCGCTAGAGTTGCTGGATTACGTGGCGCGCAACGTGGTCTCTTTCCCGGCGATGGTGCTGATTCTGTACCGGCCGAGGGACTGGCTGGAGGGACATTGGCGCCATCTCGAGCACGCGGACGAGGTTGTGTTGGAGGAGTTGCCCGAAACGGCTACCGAGGAATTGATCGCCGAGCTATTGGGCGTGGAGGGCGCGCCGGAGCAACTGGTCGAGCTGGTGGTGGGCAAGGCGCAGGGCAACCCGTTTTTCACCGGCGAGGTGGTGCGAGCGTTGATCGACGCCGAGGTGTTGAAGCAGGACAACGGGCATTGGGAACTGGTCGCCGACCCGGACCAGGCCGGCGTGCCAGACACGATCCACGGCGTCATCCAGAGCCGTATCGACCGTTTGGAAGAGACCGCCCGGCGGGTGCTCCAGGTGGCTTCGGTCATTGGGCGCATCTTTAGCACGCCGGTGCTGGATGGCGTCTATCCCTACGACGACATTGACGGCACGTTGCCCCGGCGCCTGGGCCAACTGGGCACGCTGGGCGTGGGGATGATGGAAGTGGAAGAAAAGCTCGATCCGGAACAGCGTTACTTGTTCCAGCACGCGCTGACGCAGGACGTGGCCTACGAGGGCCTCTCTTACGCGCGGCGGCGCGACCTGCACCGGCGCGTGGGGACGTTCGTCGAGACGGAAGGGTGGGAGGCGGTGAGCGAGCGTCTCGGGTTCCTGGCCTATCACTTCTTCCAGGGGCG
>JAAEQG010001585.1 GCA_024231775.1 bacterium | reverse complement strand
TTCACGTCGCAGTCTCCCACATCTTCGCAGTGCTGCTCCGATGCGAAGGACGGCTCGCCGCTGATCCCGAGCCCGAGTAGGATCTTTCCGGTGTCGTTGTCGGCGACGAAGATGTTGCGGTAGCGGTAGTGGGGCGCCGGGACGATTTGACAGACCCCGCCGGAGCAGTCCCCGTTGGAAACACACGATTTGAGCGGCGTAATGTTGCTGCACACCTTCACCGCCACGCGGAGCGGCGTCCAGACCTCGGGCGGCAACCCTTCACCGGTGCAGCCGTGGCTGTCTGCGTACTCCCGCCAGGCGAGCCACGCGCCGAGCGCTTCGAAGGAGAGGTACCAGATCTCACCCACATCGGCCACCTGGGCCGGGTAGATGTCGCTCCCGGCAAAGGTCTGTACCAACTGGTGGGTCATACCGTAGAACAGGGCGCCGTCATCCACCCCGTCGCTGTCCAGGTCGACGACGGCGGTGGCGATCCCCAGCCCGGGCAGTTCAGGCCACGGCCCGCTGTAGAACGGCGGTATATGGCTGTTGTCGATGCGACGCCACTTGTTGGCGTTGTGTCTCAAATCCAGCAACCAGAGCTCGTTGTTCGTGCTCCTCGGCACAGGGGTCGAACCGCCGCCGAAGACGATCATCAGGTGATTGAGCTCGTCGTACAACGCTTGAGCGCCCCACCTCGCGCTGGGAGAATACTCGCTGCAGCTGTCGTCGTCGTCGTCGATTTCTTCCCAGAAG
>JAAEQG010001584.1 GCA_024231775.1 bacterium | reverse complement strand
GCGTAGTACCCCTCACGCTCCGGCCAGAGCACGCGCGTGCCCTGCAGCATCTCGTCCCGGTTCAGTTCGAAGAAGGCCTCGGCGGCGTCCGTGCCAACCTGGCCCTCGTACTCCTCCTTGCCCCGGAAGATCGCAGACCAAGTTTCCCAGAGGTCTGGACGATCGCTGGGTTGCTCGACGGCCTTGTATATCAGGCCGGTCCAGCCCCGCCCGTCCTTGGGGTTGACCAGGTTGGCCAGCAGGGAGTCGTGGTGGAGGACCGTCCCGACCACCACGACGTTCGTGCCGGGATGTCCCGCGTGGAGCAGCGTGCCGCTGAACCACTCGCGGAGTTTGTGACGCTGCTCCTCATGGATCACCTGCTCGTAGTTCTCGATGTCGTCGACGATGATCAGGCCCGGTCGGTGGCTCTCGTTCTTGGCCCCGCGGAGACCCTGTCCCGCTCCGTAAGCCGAGATCATCGCGCCATTGGGCAGCATGATGCGGTTGTTCCGCCAAGGCTTGGGCTGGCCGGGCGTGCCCTTCGGCCGACAGATCTCCGGGAAATCCTCGAGCAGGGCGCTGTTCTGCTGGAGCTCGTCTTTAATGGTCTTGAGCAGCAGGACCACCTGCTCAGCGGTAGCGGACACCAGGAGCACGAGTTTTTCGTGCTCATACAGCACGCACCACAGGACGTACGCCAGGCTGACGATGGTGCTCTTGGCGTGGCCGCGCGGGGCGGCAACCGCCAGACGGCCGGCGCGCTTGTTCATCAGGTCGGCCAATGCCGCGAAAAGCTCCTGGTGCATCCGGGAGAACTTCAGCGGGCAGTGATTCGACAGGTAGATGCGGGCGAACCTCTCCGGGGACTCGCTGCCCAGAGCGCGCCGTTGACGGCGCAGGTCAGCGTGGACCGCGGCGACGTAGTTATTCGCTTTCATGGTGCGTGACTCCTCTGTCGTTCAGGGTGGAGGAGATAACCTCGACTCGGGATGCCAGATCGGCCTGGGTGATCTGCTGTTCCAGCAGACTCAACTGACGAATGGTGTCCGGCGCGTTCTCGCCGTCGACGGGGCAGATCTGCCTGAGGCGTCGGACCTCACCCTGCAGCATTGCCAGGTCGGGCACCTCGCCCAGATGATGAGTCAGGTCGGCTTCGACCTTCTGGGCAGCCGTCGGCAGATAACCCAGACGCTGCATTGCCCCCACCAGGTCGCTGATGATCAGATAACAACGGTGTTCGGCATCGACCCGGAGGGCCTTGGACGTGTCCTTGTCCCGCACGGCTTTGCGGATCCGCTGGACGGCGAGTTCGGCTTCTCCGACGAGTCGGCCCATCATCTGCTCGACCAGCCGGGGATCGCGGGCAAGGGCGTTGGACTCACGAATGGCCTTCTTATCCCGTTCGATGGTGCGATCCCCGACTTTGAGGATCTGACTCATCTCCGCGGTGGAGTAGCCGTCGCCCAGGAGGAAGGCCACCAGTTGCCGGCGGTCGGCGACGCTGATGCTCCGGGGATCGACGGCGTCAGACTGGATCTGGCGTAAGAGCGTTACCGTGCTGGTCCCAACGGCGGCTCCGGAATCGGTCATGTCGGAAGATCGATGGGCGGTCATATCTTCACCTCCTCCTCTTCCGCAACCACTCGGTATCGGCGGACCAGATCAGTGGGTACGTGGTCTTCCCCGACGAAGTGAATCCATCGCCGGACGATCACGTCGCAGTAATGCGGGCTGATCTCCAGAGCGTAACACCGTCGGCCCAGCTGCTCTGCGGCGATAAGCTGCGATCCTGAGCCGCAGAACGGCTCGTAGCAGACGTTGCCGCGGCGGGTGTGCTGGCGGATGGGGATGGCGAAGACCTCGACCGGCTTGGAAGTCGGGTGATCCGTGCGCTGGCCGGGTCTGACGGTGGGAATCTGCCAGGTTGTCGAGAGGAAGTCGTCGGCGACCCGGGGCGGCTGATGGGGCCGGACCCATCCGAAGAAGCACGGCTCGTGTTGCCACGAATACCAGGACCGGGTGAGGATGGGTCGGTCCTTCACCCAGATGATCTGCTGGTGGACGAACGCCCCGAACTTGTGCCAGATCCCTTCGACCATCGCCTGGCGCCGGCTGGCGTGCCAGCAGTACCAGGCGGCGTGAGGGACGACAGCCTCGGAGACCGCGACCCGGTAGAACTCCTCGTACAGTTTCGGGTTGGCTTGGGCGTCGTCCCAGGTAACGGCGTAGCTGCCCGACCAGTTCTTGTTCTTGTTTCTCCGCGACTTTGCCGAACCGGGATGATTGGTACCATCGTAGCCGACCAGGTATGGCGGATCCGTCGCGAACAGCCCGGCCCGCTGCCCGTTCATCAGTCGGCGGACATCATCGGTCTTGGTCGAGTCGCCGCAGAGCAGTCGGTGCTCGCCGAGCTCGATTAACTCGTCCGCTTGGGTGACCGCGGGCCGTTGCAGGGCGAGCGCAGCCTCAGGATCGAATTCGTCGTCGTTGCCGTTCGGCTTCTCCCGGTCGAGCATGCGGCTGATGAGGTCGCCGGCTTCATCCTCATCGAAGCCGGTCAGCTGGAGGTCGACATCCGGAAAACCCTCGAACTCCTGCAGCAGGCGGGCAAGTTTGGGCTCGTCCCACTCGCCCACGGTCTTGTTGAGGGTCAGGTTGAGGGCCTTCTCCTGTTCGCCGGGAAGATCGACGAAAACCACCTCCACCTGCTCGTGCCCGAGGTCCTTCAGCACCTTGAGCCGCTGGTGGCCGCCGACCACGGTGTGGTTGCGGCGGTTGACAATGATGGGCTGGACGCAGCCAAACGTCTCGACGCTGCGTTTCAGGCTCTCGTAGACCGGGTCGCCCGGCTGAAGGTCGACCCGTGGGTTGTACTCCGCCGCGTTAAGGTCACTGATTCGAACTTGCTCGAGTTTCATCACATGTGTCTCCATGCGCGGGTCTAGGTTAGTGGCTTCGCTTTTCGGGACGCCTTGGCCGATCATGCCTGCGCGACGCCGGCCACCCCCACCTTGGGTCGCCAGACGGCGGAGGACGCCCGCGGCGCGCCAGTTGGCATCGTGCAGGCCCAGTCGGCTGCGGCCTCTACGCTGGGAGCAATATAAACCTAGATGCGGACGGACATCTGCAGAGGGTTTGTCCGCCGGAGATTGTCCGGCGCGGAGAACGCGTAAGTGTCGCGGAGGAGATGTGTTGGGAGAAGGGTCGTGGACGGACGG
>JAAEQG010001583.1 GCA_024231775.1 bacterium | reverse complement strand
TCCTCGGCAGTGCGTTCGTTATGGGCGATGCCGCCGACCAGATCGCAACCCATCTCCAACCCCGCCCGCATCTGCGCGTACGCGCCGTCATCCTGGATGATGCCGTCCTGCGGAACGACCACCACCTGAATGTCCACCAGGTTCCTCGTCTCCTCCCGGGCTGCCAGCACGCCTTCGCACAGCCGCATCCCGGCGGCGCTACCCACGTCCACGTGGGTGCGGATGTAGCCGACGCCGTTGGCGACCTCCTCGCGAATGGCCCGCAGCGCCCGGGTCTGGACGCTCTCCGCCGTCATGGTGACCTTGGCGGCGGACCAGTGGCGGATCGCCTCGGTCAAAGTGCCGCTCTTGTTCCGGGGTACGAGGTTCAGCGAGTGGGCCAGGTCCAAGTGCAGGTGCGCGTCGATCAACGAAGGGATCACCAGTCCGCCGGCTGCGTCGATCTCGCTGTCGGCGTTTGTCGCCCCGGTGGCGGGTTCGACTTTGGTGATGCTCCCCGCCGCATCGATGTGGAGGTCGTACACGAAATCCCCGCCGCGCAGACGGGCGTTGCGGATGTGGGTGATTCGCTTCATGGGGGTAGCCTATCCGTGGCGGGTGTCGTCGACAAGATGGCGTGCCCAAGCCGAACCGCGAGTTGGTTGGTATAATGCCAGAGTTCGCTGCCTCGTCAGAGCCCGAAGCGCAAGCGACGGGTCCCGAGGAGGCGAAGGGGCGACCGTCCCACAGAGTCCTGCCATCAGGACTTCTGAAGATCGTCCCGTTCTTTGTGGCGGGCACAGATGAGGAAACAGCTGGTGACCACGATACTCGGTATTGAGACTTCGTGCGACGAGACGGCTGCCGCGGTGGTGGACGACGGGCAACGGGTGCGCAGCAGCGTGGTGGCTTCGCAGATTGCCTTTCACCAGAAGTATGGCGGTGTCGTTCCGGAGATCGCCTCGCGCAAGCACATCGAGGTGATCGACAGCGTCATTGAAGAAGCTTTGACTACTGCCAACTGCAGTCGCGACGGAGTTGATGCTATCGCGGTGACCCATGCGCCCGGTCTGGTGGGTTCGCTGCTGATCGGCGTGACCGCAGCCAAGACGCTGAGCTGGATGTGGGACAAGCCTCTGGTCGCTGTGGATCACATCCACGCCCACACCACCAGCTCCGCGATCGGGCTGGACTCGGCGCCGTGGCCGGCGGTGGCTCTGGTGGTCTCCGGCGGACACACCACCCTGTTCCACGTACGTGACTTCCTCGACCTCGAACGCCTGGGAGCCTCCACGGATGACGCCGCCGGTGAAGCCTTCGACAAGGTGGCTACCATCCTGGGGTTGTCTTATCCCGGCGGACCCGCGATTGAAGCCTGCGCCCGCGATGGAGACCCGAATGCCGTCGACTTTCCACGCACGATGCTCGGGAGGGACTCGCTGGACTTCTCATTCTCCGGGATCAAGACCGCTGTTCTGTATCACGTGAACGGGACGGGTAAAACCTCGGGCGGATTGGAGCGGATGTCCGCCCAGGCGATAGCCGACGCAGCCGCCAGCTTTCAGCGGGCGGTGGTGGATGTGCTGGTGGCCAAGACCATGCGCGCGGTCAGCCGGGTGGGGGTGTCCACCGTGGTGCTCGGCGGTGGGGTGGCAGCCAATACCCTTCTACGCAAGGAACTGCGTGAGGAATGTGCTCGACGAGACCTTACCCTGCACACCGCCGAGCTAGCCCACTGCGGCGACAACGCTGCCATGATCGCCGCCCACGGATACCATCTGCTCCAAGCCGGTCGTACCGCGGACCTGACGCTCGATGCCTCCGCGCGGAGCGCAGCGCCTTGACGCAGTCGGGGTTGGGGTTACGTTCGGCAGTTCCTCCCACCGCTGAAGCGACGGGGCACCCACACCCGTGCGATGTAGCGTCACCCCTCGTGGGTGACGAGGAACGCGACCATGCTTAAACGCCTGAACAAGCTGCCGCGTAAGCTACGCTGGCCGATCAAGTGGGCGGTGGTGGTGGCGGTCTACTTTCTGGTTTGCTTTCCCTACCCGCACCTCTTCCTGCGCCACGTCACCCGTTGGCGGAACCCTAACGTTCTCGTGGACGCACAGGCTCCAGCACTCAAGCCGCTCCTGGCAGAGTTGGGCAATGGCGCTGCCATGGATGAAGATCCGCAGCAGGTGATGGCCAGGGTAGAGAGCTTGGTTAGAGAACGTGTGCCGTATGCGTTCGACTGGGAGACCTGGGGCGTGGCGGACTACCTGCCGACACTGGATGAGGTGTTCGCGGAGGGGCGCGAGGACTGCGACGGTCGAGCCGTCGTTGCCGCCAGCCTGATGCAGGCGCTGGGACACGAGGCGGAACTGGTCAGCGACTTCACCCACGTGTGGGTCCGGACGGCGCACGGAGAGTTCATGGGTCCGCGCGCACACCCGGCGCTGGCCGCCACCGAGCACGGCTTGCGCGTGGACTGGGGCTGGCGACTCGTCGCGGACTACGTCGATGCACTGGGCTACGGAGTGGCGGTGTTTCCGCTTATGCGCGAGATGATCCTCTTGGCGACCGTGTGGCTGATGCTCCTCGGGCGCGAGCGCAACTGGCCCGCGGCGTTCTGCGGTGCCCTGTTGATGATCGGCGGGTTATTGGTGATGCGCGTCGGGGGGCATCCGCTGCTCGGTCCGGTTCGTTGGCTTCAGGTGATCGGCGGTTTGCAGTTGATCGCCGGGATGGGGTCGCTCGTCTGCACGGCGGACCGACGTGCCCGGCGCTGATCGGAGCATCGCTCAAGCTGGGGTGGAGTGGTGCCTGCGGGCATCGATCATGACGGAGACCATGCGCTCGAGCTCGGCGACTCGGAATGGCTTGCGCAGCAGCCTCGTGTTCGCGTCGAGCTGAGCTTCGATATCGGGATCGATGTCGCCGGTGACCAGGATTGCGGGCACGCTGCTGCCCATTTTCCGAATCCGGGCCAGGCATTCGGTTCCGCGGATGTCCGGGAGGTCGAGGTCGAGCACGATGATGCGAACGTGATCGCGAGAGGATTCGAACGTATCGAGTGCCAGGGAACCGGTCGCAGCCTGGATGACCTCGAAGCCGGCGGCACGCAGCGCTGAGGTGAGCAGAGCGAGCACCTGGGGTTCATCGTCGACCACCATGACCGTG
>JAAEQG010001582.1 GCA_024231775.1 bacterium | reverse complement strand
GTAGCCCGGGTCCGCGTTGACTCGCTGCTGCGGTATGCCGTCCACCTCCCGGATCACGGTGCGCAGACCATCGCTGGAACTCACGAGGGCCTGGAACGCTCTCTGAAAGTGTCCCGGATCGAGTTCGCCCGTGATGCTAAAAACGCTCGACATGTTGTAGAGTGGCACGTCCGGCTGTAGTTTTTGCCCCAACCAGACCAAGAGTTGGTTTCGCGTCAGGTTCGAGCGATCGAGAATGTGTGTGATTTCGTCCGCGAACTCGTCCGCTTTTGCGCGGGCGGGCGTCGCCCGGAGGGGTTCTATTTCAGCCGCCCCAAAAAGCTCCGGGAGGCGTTGCGCCGGATTGGCGGCGATGACTTCAAGCAATCTTCCCAAATCCTCCGCCATCCGCGCGATTGTGGCGGGGTCGAACAGATCGGTGCTGTATTCTAGCGCACCACTTAGCCCCTCGGCTCGCTCGTGCAGGTAGATGGTCAAATCGGTCTTGGCGACCTGGGCGGGGATCTCTAGGGGCGTCGCGGGCAGGTCCGAGGGGGCCGCTGAAGCAAAACTTTGGAAAGCAAATATCACCTGGACCAGCG